>JAXDMI010000786.1:0-4700 GCA_034666145.1 Myxococcales bacterium
GACGTGCGCCCGCGTGCGTGAGCATCGCGGAGGCCGAGCGGCGAGAGCGGCGTGAGCGGCGTCAGGCCGAGCCCCATCGCGAGCGTCGCCTGCAGGAGGCTCCGTCGCTTCAAGCGCGGCACGTCAGCGGACAAGCCACACCTCGTTTCCCACCACGGCAACGAGGCCCGGAACGCCTTTTTCTTCGGGCGGACATACGCCGATCGCGCGGACGCCTTCCTTCGCGGGGAAGCGGAGCCGCGGCGTCAGCACGCCCTTCGCGAAGCTCGACACGAGCACGAGATCATCGGCGCCATCCGACGTGGTGATCAGCTCGGGGATGCCGTCGAGATCGAGATCGGCGATCGCGACCTGTGCGCCGGCGCCGTCCAGGGATGCTTCGACGGCCTTCGCGGCGCCCAGGTCTTGCCGGCGGATGCGCATCTTTCCGCCTGGCTCGTGCGCCGCGACGATGTGCGCGACGGCTCCGTCGCGACCGACGGCGTCGAGCGTCGCGATGGCATCGTAACGCTGCGCGGGCGGGATGAAGAGCGGCACCGGCTCGCTCGGCTTCGCATTCGCGGTCTTCGCGGCGGCGGTGCCTCCGGTCGCGCCGGGCTTCGGAGCGACCGCGAGATCGCATGGGAGCACCGGGCCGTCATACGCGCCGCTCTCCGGGCTCGGCGATACACAGCCTTCGCCCTCCGCGCCGATCACCGGCAGGCCCGTGAGCTGACGACGCGCGACGAGCGCTCCGTCGACGGCCACGCCGCCGCGATCCGTGGTGCCGAGGAGGATCTCACCGCGATGACCGCGCGGTGACACGAGCACCGATGCCAGCGGCTCGCGCATGGGCACCGGAGCACGCGAAGCGATGGTGCTCCACGCGGCCGCGCGCAGGACGACGAGCTTGCCGGCGCGGATCTTCGCGATGGCGACGCGCGCGCGCGTGACGAGGACGAGCTCGTTGCCGCCGTCGCCGTCGACGTCGCCGCATCCGACGGCGAGGACCTCGCCCTCGTCGTGCTTGATCTTGTGCAGCGTGGTCTGCTCGAGGAGCACGGGGACGAGGAAGCCGCGGATCTCGGCGTCGATCGGCGCATTCGCGAACGCGTGCGCGCGCGGACCGGGCACGGGATTGCGCAGCCGCTCCCAGCCGTTCGATACGACAGGATAGAGATCGGCAGTGACGCGGAGCTCGCCCTTCGCGATCTCGAGCTGCAAGTAGACGAGCGAAGCGGCGCGTCCCGAGACACCGCGCGCGACGGCGAGCGCTGCGGGCTGCGGATGCGCCTTCGCGACACCGATGCGACCCGCCACTTGCGCCGCGATGCGGACCGCGAGGTCGTCGCCCTTTGGCGCGGGGATGTCGCTCGCGATCGCGGACGCGACCACGATGGCGCCCGGGGGGATCTGGCCGAGGCCTTGGGCGATTTCGTGGGCGACGTGGAGGATGGCGCCGGCGTGGAGAGGAGCGGGAGCGAGCGCGAGTGCGGGAGCGGGAGCGGGCGCGAGTGCGGGAGCGGGAGCGGGCGCGGGCGCGGGAGCGGGCGCGGGAGGTTTCTTCGCCGGTTGCGCGGCGGACTGGGAGGTCGCGAGGAGGAGCGCGAGGGCGAGCGTCGTGAAGGGAGCCGCGCTCTTCACGGAGCGGATCCTGCGTCGGCGCTTGCGTCGGGGGAAGACGCGGCGTCGGGGTTCGGGCCGGCGTCGTCCTTCGTTTCGGCGGACTCGGTGGGCTCGGTGCCTTCGAGGAACACTTCGTCGATCGCGCCTTCTGCGCCGTCGGCCGCGCGCTTGCCGGTCTTCGGATCGATGGCGATGGTGACGACGCCCGGCGGCCTCGGGAACTCGGCGCGGGGTTTGTTCTCGTGCGCGGCCTTCATCAGCGCGATCCATGCCGGCAGCGCGGTCGATGCGCCTGTTTCGCCGGAGCCGAGCGGCTTGTTGTCATCGTAGCCGACCCACACGACGCTCGCGATCTCCGTCGAATAGCCGGAGAACCACGTGTCCTTCGAGTCGTTGCTCGTTCCGGTCTTGCCGGCGATGGGGCGCGCGAGGATCTTCGCCTTCGCGCCGGTGCCGTGATCGATCACGCTCTGGAGGAGGCTCGTCGTCACGTAGGCCTCGGCAGGATCGAGCACGCGACGCGGCGGCGGACCGGCCTTGAGCTCGACGTCCTTCCCGTCCGGGCCGACGATGCGTGTCACGATGCGCGGCTCTTCGTACATGCCGCCCGCCGCGAACGTCGCATACGCGCCGACCAGCTCGATGGGATGGATCTCGTACGAGCCGAGCGCCAGCGACAGATCGGGCTTCAGCGTCGAGCTCACGCCGAGCGCCTTCGCCCAGTCGACGACGTTGGCGGGGCCGACGTCCTCGAGCACGTGCACCGCGCCGACGTTCACCGAGTTGGCGAGCACCTCACGAAGCCGCAGCGGGTCGGTGCCGGTCCAGCCCTCGTAGTTGGCGGGCTTGTAGTTGCCGGCGAACACCGTGGGCTGCACGTCGACGAGCGTGGCCGGCGTGTAGCGACGCGCGTGGATGGCATACGAGTAGAGGACCGGCTTGAACGTCGAGCCCGGCTGCCTGCGCGACTGCGTGGCGCGATCGAGGCCGCCCGCGGCGCCCTCGTAGTTGCCGATGAGCGCGAGCACCTGACGCGTGCGCACGTCGAGCACCACCATCGAAGACTCGGGACCGAGCTCGAGACGCAGCGGCACCTTCGTGAGCGGCGACGGAGCAGCACCTTCACGCAGCGGCGCGACCACGTTCGGCACCGGCGCGAGGAGGCTCACGCGCACTCGCGCGCCGACCTCTGCGAACCGGCTCGGCGGCAGGTTGTCGGGATTGTAACGCTTGTAATCTGCAACCTTCACCGAGCCGAGCACGGTGCCAACGCGCACGTCGATGGTGCCCGTCACGTCATCGGCGGACACCACGACGCCGGTGAAGACCTTGTGGGACTCGAACGTCGGCGTGCCGTCGAACACGGGCGGCGGAGCAGCAACGGCGCCCTTTTTTCCCTTCGACGGTGCCTGCGCGACGCTCGGCGACTTGAGCGGCGCCACCAGCGCATGGCGCTTGTCGTAGGCCTGCAGGTTCTCGCGGAGCGACTTGCGCGCCGCCGCCTGGAGATGGGGATCGATGGTGGTGGTGATGGTGAAGCCGCCACGCGGTCCACGCTCGGGCTCGAGCTCGAGGAGCAGCTTCTTCGCGATGAGCACGGCCTCGGGCGCGAGCTCGCTGTCGGTCTCGTGCGCGGGCGCGAGGCGAACGGGCTCCTCCTTCGCGGTCTCGTACTGCGCGTCGTTGAGGAAGCCCTTCTCGTGCATCTGCGCGAGGACGAACTCGCGCCGTTGCAGCGAGCGCTTCAGGTCGCGCTTCGGCGAGTAGATCTCGGGACCGGCGGGGATGCCGGCGAGCATCGCGGCCTCGGCGATGGTCAGCTCCTTCGCCGGCTTGCCGAAGCTGTAACGCGCGGCCTCCTCGATGCCGTAGCGGCCGGAGCCGAAATAGATGTGGTTCAGATAGAGCTCGAGGATCTTGTCCTTGCGACGGCGATGGCCTTCCTCGTCGGTGCCGCACGTGGGGCACAGCTCCTGCTCGAGGCGTCGCGCGAGGAGCGCCTCGCGCATCTTGCGCTTGTACGTGCGCTCCTGCGTGTCGAGCAGGATGTTCTTCACCACCTGCTGCGTGATGGTGGAGCCGCCTTGCCGCGTGCGTCCCGAACGCAGGTTGATGATGAACGCGCGTCCGATGCCGAGGTAGTTGAGACCTTCGTGGTTGTAGAAGTTGGCGTCCTCGGCGGCGAGGACCGCGAGCTTCACGTGCGGAGGCAGCTCGTCGATGCTGACCACGGTGCGGCGCTCGGTGAAGATCTCCGCGAGCAACGTTCCGTCGCGCGCGACGACGCGCGTGACCTGCGACGGGTGATAGCCGCGTTCGAGCTCGGCGACGCTCGGGAGGTCGGCCTCGTAATGGCGGATGAGGAGCCACGCACCCACGAGCGCGGCGACGAGCAGGACCGCCGCGGCGACGGAGAGCCGCTTGACCCACTTCAACACCTTCGCGAGGCGCGGTCGCTTGGCGGGCGCCGCTGCAGCTCCGGCGATGAGCGTGGGGGCCACGGGGTCGACGTCGTCCATCAGCTTCTTCACGCGCACGTTCTTGGGAACGCTCGGCGGGGCAGAGCTCATCCGGGATTCCGAAGAAGAAGGCTTCGGCGGACGTGAAGAAGGAGGACGGTCGGACACGAGGCGGCCAGCATACCGGGAGCGGCCGCGGATAGACGAGACGGCAGCAGGGAAAAACCGCGGAAGAGCGACGCAGAGGGAATGGACGGGCCGGCCGCGGGTTCGATGAGCACAGCCGCTGTAACTTCTGCTCGCGGGAGGCAAAGAGGGGTCGTGGCCATTCTGCGGGACACGCTGGTCGACTTTTCGTGTCTCGCCGCAGGCCCCGCCGATCGCGACGGCCGCGACGTCGCCGCTCCGTCGGGCGCCGGTATCGGCGTGCGCGTGCGCGACCGGGCCGGCGATGCGGCGTTCGCCGAGCTCTATGCGCTCCATGGCGGGCGCATCCTTCGGTTCCTCGGCGACCTCCTCGGCGATCGCGCGCTCGCCGCCGACGCGACGCAGGAGACGTTCGTGCGTGCGTTCCGCCAGCGCGACGCCTTCGACGAGGGACGCTCGATCGCCCCATGGCTCTTCGGGATCGCGCGC
>JAXDMI010000787.1:0-4242 GCA_034666145.1 Myxococcales bacterium
ATTCGGTCGGCGTCTACATCGCTGCCCGCGAGAACGGCGCGAGCACGTTCAAGCTGGCGTTCTTCGTCGGCGACCCCGCCGCACCGCGCGCCACGCTGTCGCTGCCGCCGGAGATCAGCGCCACCATCCTCGATTCGCGCGCGCCCGTCCTGACCTCGCCGGCACCGGGCCGCATGAGCGGCGGCACGAGCATGTATGCGCCGATGATCGATCTCGCCGAGACGGTCGGCGTCATCCACGTCGCATCCGACCCGCGTACCGGCGGCTTCACGCAGGCCGACCTCGATCTGCTCGCCGGCATGGCCGCTCCCGCCGCCATGATGTTGCAGAATGCAAAGAACCACGACGAGTCGCTGAAGCGCGATCGGCTCGGCTACGACCTCGAGCTCGCCGCGCAGATCCAGAAGAGCTTCTTGCCGCGCGAGGTCCTCTCCGTCGAAGGCGTGGAGCTCTTCGCCGAGTACCGCGCCGCCTATTCGATCGGCGGCGATTTCTACGACGTGTTCTGGGTAGCGCCCGATCGGCTCGGCGTGTTCATCGGAGACATCTCCGGCAAGGGCGTCTCCGGCGCGCTGCTCATGGCGCGGATCTCCAGCGAGATGCGCGTCGCTGCGCTCGCTCACATCGACCCGGTCGCCGTCCTCACCACGATGAACAAGGCGCTCATCAGCCGCAATCAGCCGGAGCTGTTCTTCACGGCGATCTACCTCACGCTCGACGTGAAGTCCGGTGACGTGGTGCTCGCCAATGCCGGGCATCCTTCACCGTATTGCTCGCGCTCCGACGGCACGCTCGTGGAGATCATCGAAGGCGCAGCCGGTCCCGTCGGCATCGTGGACGATCCGCAGTTCGAGGCCACGCTGCTGCATCTCGATCACGGCGACTCGCTCGTGCTCTACACCGACGGCGTGATCGAGGCAGCGGCGGCCAACGGCACGCTCTACGGCTCCGATCGCCTCGAGTTCGCGCTCGCCGATTCGAGCACGCGTCCCACCGACATCGCCGAGCACATCCTCGCGAGCGTCCATGCGCACGTCGCCGACGTGCCCGCCAACGACGACCTCACGCTGTTCATCTGTCAGCGCAACGTGGGGCGGCCGCCCTCGATGCAGCCGCGCCGGCGCAGCGGCATGTTGAACCGCGCCGAGGTGTGATTGCGTGACCGCTCAGCGCGGCTTCACGGCACGACGATGACGTCGCCGCGAACCACGATGAGGTTCATCTCGGGATGCTCGCCGGAGATCGCGCTCGAGAGATCGATCGGGATGCGCCGCGCGGGCGTACCGCGCACGATGTAGATCGAGTCACCGGCGAAGCGATTGGGACCGCCCGCCATCGCGACCGCCTCGACCGCGGAGACATAGGTCTTTGCCGTGAAGAGGCCGGCATGCTCCACGTTGCCGCTGACGGTGAAGTAGTAGCTGTTCACCTGCGACACGGCGACGGACACCACGATCTCCTCGTTGCGGACGAAGTCCGTGAGGCGATGCGTCACTTCGGCCTTGATGTCGCTGGGGGTGCGGCCGGCAGCACGCACGTCGCCGATGAGCGGCAGCGTCACGATGCCGTCAGGACGAACGACGACGTCCGCGGAGAGCTCCTTGTTCTTCCAGACGACGACCGAGACGAGATCGAGGGGGCCGATCTTGAACTCGCTCGCGCGCGGGTCGGGCTCGCTCTTGTAGTCGTAGAACGGCGTCGAATGGCAGCCGCCGGCCAAGCAGGCGAGCACCGCGCCGATCACGATTGCAGAGGTCATTCGGCGAGCCATGGCTGGGTCGGAAGATAGCACCCTCCCGCGCGCATGTTACGATCGATGCGCATGGCTTCCGGTACGCCTCCAGCACCGAAGACGTCCCGTACGTTCCGGGAAGATCTCGATCGCCTGCTCACGATGCTGCGACGTGGCGCAGTCTACTGGAAGCGCTCCGCGTTGGTCTTCGTGGTGATCGCTCTCGCGTCGCTCGCGTACGTGATGACCGGGCCGCGCTCGTACAAGTCCGAGACCGTCATCCTCTATCAAGAGTCGATCCGCTCCGGCGATCTCGTGGGCGGTGGCGACGGCACGAACGAGAGCGCGCGTCGCGTCGGTGCGCGGCTCAAGGAGATGCTCAACTCGCGCGCCATCCTCGAGCCGCTCATCACCGAGCTGAAGCTCTATCCCGCCACCGTCGAGAGTCGCGGGCTCGTCGATGCCGTCGACGAGATGCGCAAGCACGTCGCGTTCCGCGCGCGCGAGGGTGACACGTTCGAGATCTCCTTCGAATCGAACAGTCGCGAGCTCGCGCAAGAAGTGACGAAGCGCCTCGCCGAGGTCATCGTGCAGGAGGCCTCGTCACGTCGCGCCGAGCAGGCCAAGACGCTGAAGGAGTTCCTCGACGCCGAGAGCGATCGCAACCAGATCGATCTCCGCAACAAGGAAGGGGAGCTCGCAAAGTTCCTCGCGCTCCATCCCGATTTCGCGCGGCCCACGCTGAGCGACGTCCACTCGCCGCTGCCGGGTCCGTCACTTGGTCCGGGTACGGGCGCGGGGGTCGCGTCGGGCGATCCCATGCTCGCGGCGCTCGAATGGAAGGCGTCGCGGATCGATCGGCAGCTCAAGGCGGGGAGCGGCGCGCCCGAGCCGGCTCCTCCTCCGAAGCCGCGTGCTGCTCCTCCTTCGAAGCTTCCCGACAGCGCCGAGCTCGTCGCGGCGCGCAAGGACGTCGAGGACAAAGCCGGTCGTTACACGGACAAGCATCCCGACGTCGTGGCGGCACGCGCGCGACTGCGCACGGCCGAGGCCGCGCAGGCGTCAGCGCAAGCGGCGGCCGATCAAGCAGCAGCAGCAGCGGCGGCGGGCGGCGACCAGGATCAGACGCCGGTGAAGCCGGCGACGGATGCGAATCGCGAGGCGCTCACCAAGCAGCTCGCGGATCTCCGGCAGCAGATCGCCGCGCGCCGCGCCGCGGGTGGGACGGCAGGAACGGCCAAGCGCGTGGACGCTCCGGCTCTTCCGAACGACAACCACGGCGCGGCGGTCGATCTCGAGGTCGAGTTCCGTCGCCTGCAGCGCGAGGCCGCCGAGGCGCGTGATCGACAGCGGCAGCTCGACGACAAGAAGTTCAAGGCGTCGATCACCGCGAGCTCGGTGATGAACGACCGCAACATCCAGGTCTCGGTGCTCGATCCGGCCTATCTCCCGACGCACCCCAGCTCGCGGCCGCGCTCGACGACGCTCGGCGTCGGTCTCCTGATCGCCTTCATCCTCGCGCTCGCCACGGCGCTCGTCTCGGCGCGGCTCGATGATCGAATCCACGATCGCATCGACCTCGAAGCGCTCGACATCATGCCGATCCTCGGAGTCATCCCGGCGCCGAAGCAGCTCCCGAGAAAGAGCGGCTGACGCACATGCGCCGTGTTAAACTCGTCACCGATGGCTGAGGACCGGCCTCGTTCTGGAAGCTCGTTTCCTCCGGGCTTGAACGATCGCCATCCGCCGGCGCCGAAGCCCGCGCGATCTCCGTCGGGCGCTCCACCTGGTTCGCCGTCTGCGCGACCGCCGTTCGTCGAGCGACAGACGGTGCGCGGCATGGCCGCTCCGCCGCGCGTCGAGCCTGCAGTGGAGCCGCCGCCGAGCGGTCCGGAGTCGTGGGCCGAGAAGACGGTGCTCCCGATCGACGATCTGACGCCTCCGCCTCCGAGCATCGCTCCCGCGCGCATCATCTCGGTCGGTCCCGCGGCGCCGGCCGAGCCGCCTGTCGTCAACGCGTATGCGGTGAGCGACAGCGAGCAGACGCTCCTCGATCATCCGCCGGCGTTCGACCTGAATCACGACATCGACCGCGCTTCGAGCGGAGATGTCGATTCGTCGCAGATGGTGGCGCTACGTCCGCCGCTCCATGTCGCCGTCGCCGCGGTGACCGTGACCGACGAAGAGAGCGAGCCGGCGGTGTCGCCGTCGCGGCCGCTCGCCACGAGGCCGGTCAAGCAGCGGTGGGCGCGCGAGCTCTTCGATCCTCGCCTCGTGCTGCTCCTCGAGCCGTATTCGCAACGCGCCGCGAGCTTTCGCGTGCTGCGCGACAACCTGCTCGCGAAGAATGCGCCGCGGATCATCGCGGTCTCGAGCGGCGCGGAGCACGAAGGCAAGACGACCTGCGCGATCAACCTCGCGCTCGCGTTCAGCGAACGTCCTTCGACGCGGGTCTTGCTGCTCGAGGGGAATTTCTACGATCCCTCGCTCGCGAAGGTCTTCCACATCGA
>JAXDMI010000788.1:0-2907 GCA_034666145.1 Myxococcales bacterium
AAAATGACCCAGGGTCGGGAACGGCGACGACCCTGGGTCGGGAGGGGCGTCAGCGCGACATGGCGAGGCGGACGATGTCTTCGATGGCGCCGCGCGGGAGCTTCAGCGTGGCGACGGCGGAGCCGCCTGTGTTTGCGCCCGACGGGCCCTGCGAGACGAAGGTCATCGTGATCGGGGTCGTGCCCTTCGTCGGCAGCGCGCTCAGCATCGAGTACGGAGAGTGCGCGCCGCGCTCGAGCGCCGTGAACACCAGGAAGCCGCGGATGGTCGCGAGCCACGCGCCGTTCGCCTTCACGTCACGGAGCGCATCGGCGGCGGGTGTCTTGCCGAGCGTGCCCGCATCGGACGTCGTCGACAGCGACGCGGCCGCCTTCTGCGCGAGCAGCTTCCCGTCGAGGCTGATGCCAATCCACGTTCCGCCCTGATCGGGAACCGCGATGATGTGCAGCACCAGCGGCTTGCGCGGGACCAGCTTCTTCGGCGTCGCAAGGACCGCCGCTCCGCCGGGAGGCGGCGCGCCCTTCTGGCCCGCGCGCGGCAGCGACGGCGGCACGACCTTCGGCGGCGCGACCGGCGACACGTCGAGGTCCGAGCGCGGCATCACGATCTCGAGATGCACGCTGTCCTTCGGCAAGGTGACCCCTGCCGGCATCGGCACGATGCGCATCTGCGCGAGCATCTTCGCGGACGACTGCTGCTTCGCCCACTTCGCGAACGCGGGGCGGTTCCAAAGCTGCGACCAGTCCTTCAGGATCGGTCCGACCTTCGTGATCGGCTCGGTCACCTGCACGAGATGCCAGCCGAGGACGTCCTCGCCGATCACGCGGTCCGACTCGTCACGCACGAGCGGCTCGTTTTTCTCGGCATTTCGTGCCGCGAGCGCCTTGTCGAGCGCCGCCGCGTCGTAGCCCTTGCCGTAGACGAGCGGGCCCGTGAAGAGCGAGAGCATGCGATCGACGACGAGCTCGCGCACCGCCTTGCGCTCGGGCTCGGGCATCCCCGCGCCTTCGGTGGCCTCGAGGAAGACATTGCCGAGGAGCTCCTTCGGATGATCGAACAGCTTCGGATCCGAGCCCTTGCCGAACAGCGCCACGTCGGTGTCGCCGGGCAGATGCCAGAACGCCGGGGGCGGTACGTCGGCACGCTGCGGGTTCGACGTCGCCAGCTTCGCGACGAAGGACTGCGCGCGCGTGTAATCGACCTTCAGCGTCGCCTCGATGCCGGCGTCCGCGAGCTGCGCATCGAGCGACATGCGATTCGTGTCGCCCACGAAGTCGACGAGCTCGTTCACGCCCGCATCGGCGAGCTTCGCGAGCGCGGGGCTCGACGAGCCCAGCATCGAGCGAGCGAGGACCGGAAGCATCGCCTTCACCTGACCGAGCGGCTCGCGCAGCGCGGCGAGCGTCATCTCGAGGTGGACGTCCGACGGCCATGTCTGCCGCGGCAGCGTGCGCGTCAGATAAGGAGAGAGCAGGTCGAGCGCGTCGCGCTCCCCGCACACGAGCCGCGCGCCCGACGCCGCCGGCGAGAGCACGCACGTCTCGTTGTTGTCGTCGTCATCATCATCGCGCGACTTCAGGCGGCCTTCCGAACCCCCCGAACGACCGATGCCGTCGACGTTGATCTGCCCATTTTTCCCGGGCGTCAGCTTGTGCTTCGCGCCGAGCTTCGCCTTGGCGTCGTCGAACGATCGCACCGCGACCGAGATCGCGATCAGCGGGTTCATGTCCCGCTTGCCGCCGCGCAGCGCGATGGCGCCGTCGACCGGCTGCGACAGATCGACCGATTCGGCGACGCTCTCGTCGGTCATCGAGCGAACGAGATCCGCGCCGCCGGGCAGCGGAAGCCGAGTCCAGGTGCCGAGCGTCTTGAGGATTCCCTCCGGCTTCGACACGCGACCCACCAGCACGAGGCCCGCGGGCTCGGGCACTGCGGTGACGTCGGGCGGCGGCTCCGGCGTGACGACCACCGCCTTCGGGGGCGCGGGCGCGACGGGCGGCGGCGCGCCTCCGCACGCGGCGAGTGCCAGCGTGAACATGCCAGAGACCAGGAGAGAGCGAGGGCGAGTGGTGCGCATGCGCGCGCGAGAATACCCAGGGCGCTAGCTCGAGTGGTCGGAATCGTCCGCGCTTGGGCGAGTCAATCTTTTCTCCGCCGTGACGCCGTGCATAACTCGTCCTCGCATCACCGTGGCAGCCCCCGCAATGAATCCCGCCCAGCAGGAGGCGGTCGAGCACCAGAACGGACCGATGCTGGTCCTCGCCGGCGCGGGCTCGGGCAAGACGCGCGTCATCACGCATCGCATCGCGCGCCTCATGGAGCGCGGCGTCCCCGCGCACATGATCTGCGCCCTCACCTTCACGAACAAGGCGGCCGGCGAGATGGCCGAGCGCGTCCAGCACCTCGTGAAGGATCGCCGGCTCGGCGGAAAAGACGGCGGCAAGGGCCTCGTCATCTCCACGTTCCACTCCTTCGGCCTCATGGTCCTCGGCCGCGAGCGGAAGTCGCTCGGTGGCACGTTCACCATCTTCGATCAGGGCGACTGCCTCTCCGCCGTGAAGGAGATCCTGAGCCGTACCGACGCGGGCAAGAAGTTCGACGCCTCCGCGATCATGACGCGCATCTCCAACGCGAAGAACGCGTTCCAGTCGCCCGAGGAGTACGCCGAACGCGAGGGCGACGATTACGACGAGATGACGAAGCTCGTGTACCCGAAGTACCAGAGCGCGCTGAAGAGCTTCCGCGCGTTCGACTTCGACGACCTCGTCTGCGAGGTGGCGCGTCTCTGGAAGGAGCGCGACGACATCCGCGATCGCTGGCAGAAGGAGTTCCTGTACGTCCTCATCGACGAGTACCAGGACACCAATCGCGCGCAGCTCGAGGTGCTTCGCCTCCTCGTCGATCGCC
>JAXDMI010000789.1:0-6366 GCA_034666145.1 Myxococcales bacterium
GTCGCCATCAAGAGCGAAGGTCGTTCGAGCTCGCTCGCGCACCCCGGCTACCCCGTCGACGTCATCTCCACGGTGCAGCAGCCGGGCAGCCAGGAGCACCGCGTCGGTGTCGTGCTTCTCCAGAACGTCCTCGTCCTCGGTCACCCCACGGCGGGTCCGAACGGGATCGGCAACGACGGCAGCGACACCGTGCTGAGCCTCTCGCTCGATCAGTCGCAGCTCCTCGCCGTCGCCGGCGACAAGGCGAAGCTGACGCTCGCGCTCCGCAGCACGCCGGACGTCATCATCCAGACGGGCCTCACCGAGAAGTCGTCGAAGGAGCTCGCGTCTGCGCCGATCGCCGCCGCGCAGGTCAAGGGCAAGCAGGGCCCGGTCGCCGTCGGGGGTAACAGGTAATGAGGGCGCAGCTTCTCGTCGCGCTCGCGGCCGCTGCGGCTGCGCTCCTCGCTACCTCCGGCGCGCAGGCGCAGCGCCGTCATGCCGTTCCCGGATCGGCGGCCCCCGCCGCTGCCACGCCTTCTTCGTCCGCGCCCGAAGCGAGGCCGACGAAGGCCACGACCATCGACGTGAGCCTCGTCGTCGGGGAAAACAAGACGATCCCCGCGTCCGACGTCGCGAGCTACTCGGTCGGCGCGCCCGGCGTCGTGGACGTCAAGGTGACGCCGGATCAGAACCAGTTCGTCGTCATCGGCCTGCGTCCCGGCTCGACGACGGTCCTGATGCTGAAGCGCAACGGCGCCGAGGTCACGTACGCGATCAACGTCTACCAGCGCGCGCCGGAGACCGTCGAGAAGGAGCTCGAGGCGCTGCTCGTCGGCTACACCGGCCTGCGCATCCGCGCCGTCGGTCCCCGCTTCTTCATCGAGGGCGGCGTGAGCACCGAGGCCGACGCGAAGCGCATCAACCTCATCGCCAGCCTCTATCCCGGCCAGGTCGAGTCGCTCGTCGTCGTCGGCTCGGTCGGCGAGGAGCACACCATCAACGTCCGCATCGACTTCTACTTCGTGCAGTACGACAAGACGTCGAGCTACGGCGTCGGGCTCGCGTTTCCGGGGCGCATCGGCGGCGGCTCGTTGAATGCGACCTACGACCTCGTCGGCAAGACGGGCACCGCCACGCTCACCGCCGCGCAGGCGCTTCCGGCGCTCGATCTCGCACAGACGCGCGGCTGGGCGAAGGTGCTGAAGCACTCCGTGGTCGTCACGACGAGCGGCAGCGAGGCGACGTTCGAGAACGGCGGCGAGCAGAACTTCGCCGTCGCCACGGGCATCACGAGCTCGATCCAGGCGATCAAGTTCGGCACCAACGTCACGGTGCTCCCTCGCTACGACATGAAGTCGAAGGAGCTCGAGGTGAAGGTCAACGCGCAGGTCGCCGACCTCACGGCTCCCGCTGCGAGCGCGCTCCCCGGACGGACGACGTCGGCGATCAACACGTTCGTCCACCTGAAGCTCGGTCAGTCCCTGGTGCTCTCGGGCATCCGCACGAGCCGTCAGGTGCACGGCGTCACCGGCATTCCGGGCCTCAGCCAGATCCCGGTGGTCGGCCTCCTCTTCGGCAGCCACACCAACAGCGAGGACGAGGTCGAGGGCGCCGTCTTCATCATCCCGAGCGTCGTCGATACCGCGCCGCGCCGCTCGCACGACATCGTCGAAGCCGCGATGAAGCAATACGAGGACTACAGCGGCAACATCGATCACCTCGCCAACTTCAAATCCGCCCCCCCGTCGTACCAGTGATGATGAACGTCCCTATTTTCGTGCAGCGGCAGGAGAACGGCGTCGTCCTCGACGATGTCGGCAGCCTCGATGTCGTAGCGCCCTTCGAGCTGATGCTCGGTCGCAACCCGGGCTGCGATCTCCGGCTCGAGAGCACCGAGGTCTCGCGCCGCCATGCGCGCCTGAGCCTCGGTCCCGACGGCTACATCATCGAGGACCTCTCGAACAACGGCACGCTCACGCAGCGGGGCGACATCCTCCTCCGCGGGCTCGGCGCGTTCGCGTACGGCACGCACTTCACGATCGGTCCCTTCCGAGTCACCGTCGGCCGGCCGGGCCAGAGCGAGCGTCCGATGCCCATGAGCATCGATCAGACGGCTGCGCGCGGCACGCCGATCCCGGGGCGCTCGCCGATGGCGATCCCGATCGCGCATACGCCCGCGCCCATGCCGGCGCACGCACCCGTGCTCGCGACGCCCCGCGGCGGCAGCCCGGCGATGCGTCAGCACAGCCCGCCGAGCGGCGTTGCCACCGCGCCGCCGATGCCCTTCCAGCCACCGCCGGGCTTCCTCGTGCAGGCGCCGCCGCCCGCGCACGTCGCGATGACGCCGCAAGACGTGGCCCGCGCGCGTGCCAACGAGCTGAAGCACTCCGAGGAGCTCATCAACCTCCGCCGCCGCGTCCACGCCGAGCTCCTCAAGAACCTCGACTTCGCGAAGATCGATCCCACCGTCGTCGACCCCTCGCTCCGGCCGCGCGTCCTCACCGCGCTGAAGCGCATCGTCATCGCGCAGAACGCGCCGATCCTCGAGCAGCTCGATCGCGACTCGTTCATCGGCGAGCTCCTCGACGAGGCGCTCGGTCTCGGCCCGCTCGAGCCGCTCCTCGCCGACCCGAGCATCACCGAGATCATGGTCGTCGACCCCGCGACCATCTACGTCGAGCGCGGCGGCCGCCTCGAAGTGACGCAGACGCGCTTCACCGACGAAGAGCGCGTGCGCGCCGTCATCGAGCGCATCGTCACGCCGCTCGGCCGTCGCATCGACGAGTCGCAGCCGCTCGTCGACGCCCGCCTTCCCGACGGCTCGCGCGTCAACGCCATCATCCGTCCGCTCGCGCTGCGCGGCAGCTGCATCACGATTCGCCGCTTTCCCAAGCGCCGGCTCACGGTGAACGACTTCGTCCAGCTCGGGTCGCTCACGCCGCGTATCGCGAAATTCCTCGAGCGCGCCGTCATCGCGAAGAAGAACATCCTCATCTCCGGCGGCACCGGCTCCGGCAAGACCACGCTCCTCAACGTGCTCTCGTCGTCGATCCCGAGCACCGAGCGCATCGTGACCATCGAAGACGCCGCCGAGCTCCAGCTCCACCAGCCGCACGTCGTCTCGCTGGAGACCAAGCACGCGAACATGGAGGGCAAGGGCGCCTTCACCATCCGTGACCTGGTACGGAACTCGCTTCGTATGCGTCCGGATCGGATCGTCGTCGGCGAGTGCCGCGGCGGCGAGGCCCTCGACATGCTCCAGGCAATGAACACCGGCCACGACGGCTCGCTCACCACCATCCACGCGAACTCGCCGATCGAGGCCCTCTCTCGCCTCGAGACGCTGGTGCTCATGGCCGGCGTCGACCTCCCGTCGCACGCCATCCGCGAGCAGATCGCGCGCAGCATCCACGTCATCGTGCAGCAGACGCGGCTCACCGACGGCTCGCGCAAGATCACGCACGTCTCCGAGATCGACGAGCTCGATCCGGACGGTCGCTTCGAGGTCCGCGAGATCTTCGAGTTCGAGCAGACCGGAGTGACGCCCGAAGGCCGCGTCATCGGCGACTTCGAGGCAACGGGCTACCTCCCGAGCTTCCTCGACGAGATCCTCGCGCGCGGGCTGGTGAAGCCCGGGGAGCCGTTCCTGTGAGCACCGCCTCGAAGACCATCCAGCACGTCATCACTGCCGTGCGTACGGGCGACTCGCAGGTCCTGAAGCAGCTCGTGCTCGCGTTCGTCTTCACGTCGATCGCGCTCGCCGTGTATCGCTCGATCGAGGACCCGAAGGGCACGATCCGCCGGTTTTCTGCGGGCTACGTGGCGAAGATCGACGCGCAGCAGAAGTCGATGTTCCAGAACCCGACCGGCACGAAGATCGGCTGGACGCAGGTGGCGATCATCTTCGTGCTGTTCGCGGTCTACGGCGTGCTTCCCGAAAGCTTCCTCCTCCTCCTCGCGCTGGGCGTCGCCATCGGTCCGCCCATCTCGATCCGCAGTGACCTCATCAAGCGCCGCGCGAAGATCGACGACCAGGCTCACGGCTTCGCGCTCGCTCTCGCCAACGCGCTCAAGGCGACGGCCAGCATCGGCGACGCGATGCGCGGCGCGACCGACGTGACCGCGGCGCCGCTCAAGCAGGAGCTGCAGACGGTGCTCCGCCAGGTCGGTGTCGGGAGCACGATGGAGGAGGCGCTCCTCGCGCTCTCCACGCGCGTGCAGTCGACGGCGCTCGACGTCGTCGTGTCGGCGCTCCTCATCGGTCGCCAGACCGGCGGAGATCTCCCGCGCATCCTCGAAGGCACCGCGTCCTCGCTGCGCGATCTCAAGCGCCTCGAAGGTCTCACCGACAAGGTGACGCGCAGCGCGAAGCAGTCGCTCGCCGTGAGCGCTGCAGTGACGGCGGGCATCGCCATCATGCTGCCGCGCATGTTCCCGGGCTTCCTCGATCCGCTGAAGAACACGCTCAAGGGCCAGATCTACGCCGGCCAGATGATCCTCGTGTACCTGCTCGCGCTGTACCTCGGTTACCGCTTCACGAGGAAGTCGATATGAACATCACGGTCATGCACTGGCGCATCATCCTGATCGCGTTCACCGCGATCGTCACGGGTGGTCCGGCGCTGTGGATCGCCCTCCGGCCGACGCAGGGCGCGAGCCGTCTCGGCATGCGCGGTCTCAAACGGCAGCGCGCGCTCCTGAATCCGACGTGGGCCGCGCTCGACCCGCTCGTTCGCTGGATGGGCCTTCGCATGAGCGGCATCATCGACGCGAAGACCCGGGACAAGCTGGACAAGAACCTCACCTACGCCGGTGACTTCATGGGCGTCACCGTCGACGAGTACGTCGCGATGCTCGTCCTCTCCGGCGTCGGCGGCGCTGCGCTCGGCGGAGTCATCCAGTTCATCGACGGTCGCTTCACGTTCCTCATCCCGGTGCTGCTGCTCGCCGGCACGTCGATCCCGCACATGGTCGTCGACAACGCGCGGGTCGAGCGCTTTCGCGCCATCAATCGCGGCCTCCCGTACGCGATCGACCTCATGGCGCTCTCGATGAGCGCAGGCCTGGATTTCCCTGGTGCGCTGAGCCAGGTGGTCACGAAGGCGAAGGCCAACGAGGCGCTGAAGGACGAGCTCGGCTACATCCTCCAGCAGTTTCACCTCGGCCGAACGCGCGCGCAGGTGCTCAACGAGCTCGCCGCTCGCGTGCCCATCGAGGCCGTGCGCGAGTTCGTCCACGCGCTCCTCCAGGCCGAAGAGCGCGGCACGCCGGTGGCGAACGCGCTCGAGATCCAAGCGTCCACGGCGCGCGTTCGTCGCGCCAACCTCGCCGAGACTGCCGCCTCCGACATGCGCGGCAAGATGGTCCTTCCCACGATGATGATCATCGGCGTCTCGATGACGCTGATCGCCATCCCGTCCACGATGATGATCGACAAGATTACTGGAGGCATGAAATGAGCGGGGCCATGACGCGCGATCCGCAGCTGGGGTTCCGCTTCCGTCTCGTCTACGCCGACGGCCGGCAGGAGCAGGTGCTCGTCGACTCCGAGCGCGCGCTCATCGGCAGTGCGTCGCATTGCGAGCTGCGTCTCGCGCCCGAGGTGGCGGCACACGAGCACGTCGAGGTGTTCGCGCACGAAGGCGCCGTTCACTTCGCGACCCGAAAGTACGCGCTCGCCAACCTGCCGGCGCTCGACGGCGTCGCCACGATGGAGGGCCGCTGGCAGACCGGCTCTGCGCTGCGCATCGGCGACGTGCAGATGTACGTCGAGCTCGTGAGCCTCGGCATGGCGAAGGCGAAGCCGCCGCTCTGGGCGCTCTTCGTCGCGATCCCCGCCATCGTCATCACCATGGTCGGCGTCGCGCTGGCGCGTCCCATCGATCGCGGCCTCCCGCCGATCCCCGAGGCGCCCGTGCTCGTCGGAGCGAAAGACGCGCGTTGCCCGGAGGTGACCGCCGAGCAGCGTCCCGTGCTCGCGGCCGAGAAGCTGCGCATCGCGCTCGCCAAGCGAGAGCGCAGCCCGTTCGCGCCGCAAGAGGGCTTCGAGGCCATCGCGCTCTTCGAGGTGTCCGCTGCGTGCTATCGCGCTGCCGGTCAGGCGCAGCCTGCGACGGAGGCCGACGATGCCGCGAACCTCCTCCGCGTGAAGCTCGACGAGGACTATCGCCTCCGCCGCGTGCGCCTCGAGCACGCCTATCGCACGCATCAGACCGGCGCCGTGAAGCGCGAGCTCGCCGTGCTCATCCCGATGACGTCGCATCGGCGCGGCCCCTACACCGAGTGGCTCGCTGCGCTCGATCGCGCCGCGACGATGGAGCTCGAACAGGGCGGGAGGCTGGCGCCGTGAAGATCTTCGGCTCGGCGTCCTTCGTCGCCATCGCG
>JAXDMI010000790.1:0-7493 GCA_034666145.1 Myxococcales bacterium
CTGCCGACCGGCGTCTCGAGGGAGATCGGCTCGCGCGCGATCTTCATGACGGCGCGGACCTTCTCGACGGGAATGCCCGTCGACTCCGCGAGCTCCTCGGGCGTCGGCTCGCGGCCGTACTCCTGGAGCAGCGAGCGGCTCATGCGCGTGAGCTTCTGGAGGCTCTCGTACATGTGCACGGGCACGCGGATGGTGCGGCCCTGATCGGCGATGGCGCGCGAGATCGACTGGCGAACCCACCACGTCGCGTACGTCGAGAACTTGTAGCCGCGCTTGTAGTCGAACTTGTCGACCGCGCGCATGAGGCCGATGTTGCCCTCCTGGATCAGGTCGAGGAGCTGCAGGCCGCGGTTCACGTGCTTCTTCGCGAGCGACACGACGAGGCGCAGGTTGGCTTCGACGAGCGCCGACTTCGCGCGGTCGGCGAGGCGACGGCCTTCGGCGATGGTCTGCAGCGTGCCGGAGGTGGTCTTCTTCGCAGCGGGCATCTCGCGCTGGATGATGCGCAGCTTCTTCTCGACGCGATCGATGACGCTGCGATCGAGGCGGAGCTCTTCGAGCGTCTGCACGATGCTGTCGCGCGCGAGCTCGGTCTTCGTCTTTCGCGTCGTGTTCCGCTTCTTCGCATCCTTCGCGAGCGCCGCCTTGGCCTCGGCAGCCTTGATCTGCTTCGTGCCGTGCAGCTCCTTCAGCGGGCGCTCGAGCAGTCGGCCGATGCGCAGCATCGTCGCCTCGTCGAAGGCGTCCTCGTCGTCGACGTTGCGAACGACGTCACGGACCTTGAGGCGGCCCTTGTAGAGAAGACGGCTGATGTGGTCGAGCTCGGAGGCTGCGAACGCCGAATCGACGATGGCCCCGATGATCCTGCGTTCGCCTTCCTCGATGCGCCGGGCCAGCTCGACCTCGCCTTCGCGCGTGAGCAGGGAGACCTGCGCCATCTTGCGGAAGTACATGTCGACCGCTTCTTCGGCCTCGGCCGGCGGCGTCATGTTGGTGATCGGCGCCTTCGAAAGTCCCGACGGACGCGCTCCCGAAGGACGCGCGCTCGGCGTGACATTGGTGCCAACGGTGGCGGAGGTGGCTGCGGACTTCTTCAAGGCAATCGCTCCAGCAAAAACTTCTAAAAAGCTACGTTTGACGAACGCACCCGATCTCACGAACCTTCCGACTCACACGGCTCTCACGCCCGGCGCTCTCTCGATCCTCGCCTCGAAGGTATGTCGCGTGAGCAGTCGCGCTCGTCCGCGTCAACTCGTCTGTCACTAGGCACGCCGAATCGCCAAAATCGAGCTGCCGATGCGGCTTGATGAAAGTGTGGCACGTCCAAGGCGGACGGGCCAAAGTCGGAGACCACCCCACATGAGGGGCCATGAAGGCAAGGGCTTCCGTGCCATCCCCCGACCCCTTGGTTGCCCTACGCCGAGGATCGTTCGCCGTTGCGAACGATCGTCGAGAAGGAGGGGTTTAACCCGTGATCGCGCGAAGATCGAGCTGAGCCGTTCAGATGAGGCGTGCGATCACGGGGAGGGCGGCAGCCACCCGAGCGAGGTATTCGCGCCTCGGAATTTCGACACACCCGAGGGACTCGAGGTGCGGATTCTGGACCTGCACGTCGAAGAGGAGGAAGCCCGCGCCTCGCAATCGCTCCGCGAGCGTCGCGAACGCGATCTTCGATGCGTCGGTCCGGAGATGGAACATCGACTCGCCCGCGAACATCCCGCCGATGGCAACGCCGTAGATGCCGCCGACGAGCGCACGCTCCGATGAGCCCGGCGAGCGCTCCCAGACTTCGACGCTGTGCGTCCATCCGAGCTCGTGGAGCTTCACGTAACCCTCGACGAGCTCGGGAATGATCCACGTGCCCTTCGCGCGCGTCTCGCCGCAGAGGCGCATCACCTGCGGGAAGTCTTCGTCGACCGTGACCTCGTACGGGTGATGACGCAACGTGCGTCGAAGACTGCGTGACCAGTGCGGCTCGCTCTGCAGCGGGAACACGGCGCGCGGATTCGGTGAGAACCACAGCACGAGGGGCTCGCCGTCATTGCCTCCGTCGCCGTGCGGCCACGGGAAGATGCCGTTTCGATAAGCGTTCAGGATCGTGCCCGGGCTGAAGTCACAGCCCATCGCGAGCACCTCGGGCGCGCGCGCGCGTCCGGGGTCGGGGAACTTCACGCGCGAAGGCGGAGGCTCGATCGGGGGAAAGGGCGGCGGCGCGGTGCGCACGGCCGCAGCATAGCAATCACTGCGGGGTGCGCGTCGCGAGCCAGACGTCGGAATTCACGCCGCTCATGCGATTGCTGATGAAGTAGAGGCGGCAGCCGTCGGAAGACATCCACGAGGGGAGCTCCAGGGCGGCGGTGTTGAGCCCGGGGTCGTCGAGCTTCCGCACGGCGCCGAACGGATCCGTGTCCTTCGCGCGAGACGCGGTCCAGATGTCGAAGGAGCCCTCGCGATCGGAGCCGAAATACACGATGAGACCGTCTCCACTGAGCACGACGCCCAGGCTCGAGGTGCCGCTCTTGCCGAGCTCGGTGACCTCACCTGCGTCACCGAAGGTGCCGGGGCCTGCCTGCGTCGCGCGCATGATCCGGAAAAGCGGGGTCATGCCTCGCGAGAAGTACAGCTCGCCGTTGGCGAACGACGGGAGCGAATCGTCCTCGCTGGAGTCCAGTGAAGTAACCAGCGCGGGACTCCCCGTGAACGGCATCGACGACGTCGAGCGCTTGAGGAAGAAGAGGCCGGTCTTCACCGCCGGTGCACGCGGCGAGGAGAAGACGAGCACGGTGTTGCTGCCGTTGACCGTCACGCCGAAGTCGTCGGTGGTGGTGTTGAGGAGCGCGTACGGCGTGAGCGTCGGGAACGTGCCGCCCGGCTGCCGCGTGGCGCTGTAGATGTCCTTGGGCCCGCCGTCGTTCGTGCTCGCCACGTACACCGTGAGCTCGTCGGGCGAGAACGAGATGCTGATGTCGTCACCGGCGCGGCTCAGCTCGGGTTGCGGGGCCACGGTGCTGAACGGCGCACGGAAGCAGCTCGGTGGTCCGGCGTCCACGGCACCGTCGGCCGAGGAAATCGAAGAGTCGTCGTTGGTCGCGTCGAGCGTGGTCTGTCCGTCCGGTGCAGCGCCGTCGACGTCTTCGGCGAACACGGGATCGTCACCCGTGCATGCGGCGACATGGACAGCGAGGCACGACGCCGTCGCAACGACGAGCAGAGGCAATCGTCGCACGCGCATTCTCCAGAGACTATCCGGCGCAAGATGCTGTAGCCAGGTGCCATGCGCAGCACGCACATCGTCTCGGCTGCTCTCCTCTTCTCGTGTGGTGCCGGCGCGGCGTCTTGTGGTGCGGGCGGTGCGGGCGACCCGCCGTCGACGCCGGGGCGGCCCGTGCAGCCCGGAGCGCCGTCGCCGGCGATCTCCGCGGCGGCCCCGAGTCGCTGCCCCGGCGCGCTCGATGCTCGCGATCTCCTCGCGCGGCATGCGCGCGGCTACGGCTCACAGGACGCCGTGGCCGCGTCGCTGCCCGTCGTGATGACCGGCACGATGACCGTCGAGAATCGCGTGGGCAAGGTCGAGGTCGTCGTCACGCGCGATGCGGTGCGGTCGCAAGCGTGGATTGCCGGGCTCGTCGCAGCCAACGGTCTCGACGCCGCCGGTGCGTGGACCCTCGAGGGCGGCACAGGCATCGTCGAACGACAGCGCGCGAACGAAGGCATCGAATCGGCCCTGGATGCGTGGCTCCTCCGCCGCTCGTACGTCGTCGCGTTCGATCCCGCACGTGACACCGCGCGCTGCGAGGACGTCGGCGCGGCGGCGAGCGGAGGCGCGCGTGTCGATCTCGCGTTCGCTCGACCCGAGCTCGGCTCGCCGGTGCTCTCGTTCGATCTCGAGAGCGGCGCGCTCCTCTCGACGGCGCACGAGCAGGCCGACGGCGTCGCCACACGCACCACGTACGAGGCGTGGTCCGAGGCATCGCCGGCGCATGTGCGCTGGCCTCGTAAGACCACGCAGCATCCCGTCGTCGGCGACGCCTCGACCCAGGAATATGCGGCGATCGCTGCCGGCCTGACGTGCGCGCGCTTCGATGCGTCCGGCGTGGCCATCCCCGTTCGCGGCGACGCGTGTGCTGCGCCGCTCGCTGACCGCTTCGTCGCGCGCTGGCCCGCCGGCGATCGGCCGCGGATTCGCTTGCCGCTGACGTATCTCGGCAGCGAGCTGCTGGTGCGCGCGAAGATCGGAGGGCGCGATGCGATGGCGTTCCTCGACTCCGGCGCCGGCGTGACCGCCGTCGATGCGACGACGCCGGCGGGCACCGAGTTCCACCCGTCGATGGAAGTGACCGGCAGCGGCGCCACCCAGAAGGTGAAGCTCGGGTTCGGGGAGCTCGCGAGCATCGATCTCGGCGAGCTGCACGTCGAGCACGTCCCGACGGCGAGCGTTCCCATTCCCGCGCTCGACGCGTTCGGTGACAAGCGGCCCGAGCTGATCCTCGGCTACTCGTTCTTCGTGACCGCCGTGGTGCGTGTAGATTACAAGCGATCCGAAGTGGTGCTCGCGAAGAGCACCGACGGCCTCTTTGCGAAGGGCGTCGACCCACGGTCGGTGCCGCTCCGCATCTTGCGCAGCAAGGTCATCGTCGACGGCACCGTCGAGCGCACGCCGGCGCCGTTCGAGGTCGACACCGGCAATGCCGGCGGTCTCGATCTCTACAAGAAGTGGGCGTCGGCGCACGGGCTCCCCGGCGACCGGCCCGTCGTCACGTTGAATGGTCGCTTCGGCGTCGGGACCGGGGAGACAGCGTCGATGTTCTATCGACTCGGGAACGCGACCCTCGGTCCGATCGCGTTCGACGGTCACCTCGCGCACGTCGCCGATCCGCCGGCCATCGGCATCGTGGCCGGGCTCGCCGGCAACGAGGTGCTCGCGCGATGCGACGCCGTGATCTTCGACGTCCCGAAGCGGACGCTCTGGCTGGAGGGCGCGTGCGACCGGCCGGTGCCCGAGCGCCGCGCGGGATGGCGCTTCGACAAGAAGATCGACGCCGCATTTCCCGACCGACCGTGGGTCGTGACCTCGTTGTGGCCGGGCGGCGCCGCCGAGCGCGCGGGCGTGCAGGTCGGCGATCGCGTCCTCGAGATGGGGGGCAAGCCGGCGACCATCGACATCGCGCCGATCTGGGCGATCGAGCAGCAGCCCGCCGGTACGAAGGTGCCCATCGTCGTCGTGCACGCGAGCGCCCCGAAGGATCGCGTGCGTCTCATCATCGAGCTGCGCTCGCCAACGCCCTGAGACGCTCTCGTTTGGCGCTATCGTGCGCGCCCATGCGGCAAACTGCGCTCGTCCAAGCTGTCCTCGCGGCCCTCGTCGCGTCCGTCGTCCTCGCCCTCGGTTGCTCGAAGTCGTCGCCGAGCGCGACCCCGAAGCCGGAGCCCACGGGCGGCCTCCCGTTGCTCGGCGCGGATTGCGATCCGCTGGTGCCTCAGCACTGCGGGCTGCCGTTCCCGTCGAACGTGTGGCTCGTCGACGGGAAGGTGACCTTCGGCGCGACCACGCTTCCGCCGCTCCACGGCACGACGCCCATCGACCCCACGCTCTTCTCCGATCGCGACGGGTTCTCGCCCGGCATGGCGTCGCTCTTCGTCTTGCCCGGTGCCACGGCCGCCGGGCTGCCGACGCCCGACACGATCGCGTCGTCGGTCGATCCGAACAGCCCCACCATCCTCATGGACGCCGAGACCGGCGCGCTCGTTCCGCACTTCGTCGACATCGACGGCGCCGGCCGCACCGACGACGACACGGCGACCATTCTTCGTCCGGTCGTGCGCCTCGACGACGCGCATCGTTACATCGTGGCGGTGCGGCACGTGAAGGGAGCGGACGGTCAGGATATCGCGCCGAGCGACGCCTTTCGCGCGCTCCGCGACGGCAGCGTGCTCGACGACGCGTCGGTGCGCCGCCGCCGCGCGCTCTACGACGACATCTTCGGCCGGCTCGAGGCGCACGGCATCTCGCGAAAGGACCTGCAGATCGCCTGGGACTACACGACTGCGTCGCGTCCGAACACCACGGCGGCGTTCCTGAAGATGCGAGACGAGTCGCTCGCGCTCGTCGGAGCCGACGGCCCCGAGTACGTGATCACGCAGGTCGAGGACAAGCCGAACGAGAACATCCTCGTGCGGCTCCACGGCCTGATGACCGTGCCGCTCTATCTCGACAAGGCCGAGCCGGGCGGTCGCATGGTGCTGGGGCCCGACGGCTTGCCGAAGCAGAACGGCACCGCGCAGTACGAGTTCGTCATCCACATCCCGAACAGCATCGGGGACGGCGCTCCGATGGGGCTCGTGCAGAACGGCCACGGCCTCCTCGGCAGCAAGGAGGAGGCGAGCAACGGCCAGCTCGCCATCTTCTGCCAGCGCTTCCACTACGTCGGGTTCGCCGTCGACATGATCGGCATGGCGCACGACGACGTCGACACAGTGCTGAAATCGGTGAGCGACGACCTCTCGCTCTTCCGTGGCGCCGTCGATCGCCAGCACCAGGGCATGCTCAATCAGCTCCTCGTGATGCGCATGATGAAGGGCCGGTTCACCCGGGACCCACGCGTCCAGATCAACGGGCACAGCGCGATCGATCCGACCAACGCGCACTATCGAGGCGACAGCCAGGGCGGCATCTTCGGCGGGACGTACATGGCGGTCACCACCGACGTCACGCGCGGCCTGCTCGGCGTGCCGGGCATGCCGTACAACCTGTTGCTCGATCGCAGCGCCGACTTCGGCGGCTACAAGTTCATCCTGCGCGCTGCCTACCCGACCGCCATCGACACCCAGATCGTCCTCGGGCTCATGCAGCTGTGGTGGGATCGCATCGAGCCCAACGGCTACGTGCCGTACTTGCGCGAGAACATGCTTCCGGGCACGCCGTCGCACGACGTGCTGATGCACGTCGCGATCGGCGACCACCAGGTGTCACCGCTCGGCGCGCACTTCATGGCGCGGACGCTGAAGGCGAAGAACCTCCGGCCGGTGAACCGCGAGATCTTCGGCATCGAGGACGTCGACGGCCCGACGAACGGCTCCACGATGGTCGAGTACGACTTCGGCCTGCCTCCTGCGCCGCTCACGAACTACCCGCCCGACATGGCGGACGGCGAGGACCCGCACGGCAAACCGCGCCTCCTCGAGCCGAGCTACCAGCAGCAGGACAAGTGGTTCCGCGAAGGCGTGATCGTCCCGTTCTGCGACGGCCCGTGCAATCCGCTGTGACCCGGGATTCGACGAAGGAATATCCCTGGTGATACTCGCGAATATCACCAGGGATGAATCATCATCAGGTTTAGCCCAGGCACATTGCTGACGAAGTAGCCCAGTCAGATCACTGACACAGCCCAGGGACATCGCTGACACCACGAGGTCGTGGCACTGCGGAGCCATGCCCTGGGAAGAGAGTTCGGCGATGGATCAGAAGGTTCGGTTCGTGGCGCGTTACCGCGAGG
>JAXDMI010000791.1:0-4629 GCA_034666145.1 Myxococcales bacterium
GAGCGACAGCGCCTTGTCGAACTCGGTCTTCGCGTCGGCGTAGCGCTGGAGGAGCCGATCCATGACCCCTTCCATGATCTCTCGCAAGCGCATGCTCGCGGGCCTGCTAGCCGTCGCATCGTTGGCGATCGTTTCCGCCGCCTCCGCAGACGAGACCGTGAAGCCGGGTACCATCACGCTGAAGCCCACGACCGTCGTCGGTAGCTACAAGCGCCCGTCGGTCGTCATCGAGGTCGCGCGCGCGAAGCCCGAGATCAAGCTCGCGGACCTCGCCGACCCGGCCGTCGAGAAGATCGTCCGCGCCGCTACCAAGTCACCGTTCTGAGGGACTCGCATGATCCGCATTCGCACTCGTATCGCGCTCACTGCACTCGCTCTCGGTTCTGTCCTCCTCGCTGGGGCGCCCGACGCTTCGGCCCAGCAGAAGAGCGGGGGAGTCATCACCATCAACGAGGTGACGATCGTCGGCCGCGTGCAGAAGCCGGTCGCGTCGGTCGACGTGAGCAAGATCCAGCCGAAGCTGACGCTCGCGGAGCTCCGCCAGCCATTCCTCGATCGCATCGAAGAGGCTGCGCGCAAGGACCCGTTCTGATCGGACCGCGCGAGCGTCTCCGCACTGCAGCGCCGTGATCGCGCCGTGATCCCGTTCGTCGCCGTTCTCGTCGCGCTCGCGTGCGCCGCCGCCAGCGCTCGTCGCGTGTGGTTCGCGGCGAACGCGACGGCGCTCCATCCCGAGGACATCCACGCGGCGCTCGCGAAGGCGCGAGGCCCGGAGGCGATCACGTCACTCCGCGCGCTCGTCGCGAACGAACCCGATGCCGATTGGGAGCGTGACCTGCTCGATGCGCTCACGGCGCCGGTCGCGCAGCGCATCGCGCTCGTGAACGAACAGCTCACCGAGCTCGACTATCGCATCCAACGCTGGGCTCGCGTGCCCCGGGTGTGCGCGAGCATCGCCACGAGCTTCGGCTTCATGCTTGCGACGCTGGTCTTGCGCAAGGGTCTGGCCGACACCGGCGACGTCCCGGTCGAAGTAGGGGAGATGATCCTCAAGGGCCTCGTTGCCGATGCGCTCATGGTCGGAGCGATGGGGCTCATCGGTACCGCCTTCTGCATCGGTGCCCAGACCGAGGCCAAGCGCATCGCGAAGGCGCGGTCCGTGGGCGCGGACAAGCTGGTCGAACGCCTCGAGGAGCTGCTCGGAGCGGAGGCCAAATAGCCTGTACTTACGCTCAGCTCCTCCGTTATCATCCACTCCGGGAACTTTCCGTCCGCCAGCACGTCTTAGCCATGGGCCACTGTATTTTTTGGTGGCGCGCGTCATAGGAATACGAGGAGCGATTCATGAACGCAGGACCGGGCCAGCAACCGGGTGGAGCCAACCGACCGGGTCAGATGACCGCGGTCATGCGCGCGATGTCCGTCGCCGCAGGTCCCAAGGTCCTCCGCATCGGCCTCGTGCAGAGCGGGCGCGTCATCGAAGAGCGCATCATCAAGCAGCGCGTGACGGTCACCGTCGGCTCCAACGAGAAGTCGATGTTCGTGATCCCGTCGCAGGCCGTGCCTCCGATGTTCAAGCTCTTCGAGCTGATCGGCAACGACTACTACCTGAACTTCCTCGACGGGATGAACGGGCGCGTCGCGCTCGCGACCGGCATCACCGAGATCCAGGCGCTCCGCGGCCAGGCGAAGAAGGTCGGCGGCGCCTACCAGGTGAAGCTCACCGAGGAAGCGCGCGGCAAGGTCGTCGTCGGCGAGACGACGTTCCTCTTCCAGTTCGTCGCGCCGCCGCCGGTGCAGCCGCGCCCGCAGCTCCCGCTCGCCGTGAAGGGCGGCATCGCCTCCACGATCGACTGGACGCTCACCATCATCGCGGCATTCAGCTTCCTGCTGCACTTCGGCCTCGTCGGCGCGATGTATTCGGACTGGATGGATCCGGTCGTCGGTGACGACTTCAACGTCGCCGGTCTCGTCGACCTGATGAAGAACATCCCGGCGCCGCCGGTGGTCGAGCCCGTCGACACGAATCCCGTCGCGACTGCGACGTCCACGGCGACCGCGGTCGCGCCGAAGCCCGCAGGCGGCGGCAAGGCCGGATCGACCGCGCCTGGCAAGAGCGCAGGTCAGGTCAGCGATGCGAAGGCCGCAGCCCTCGCCGCGCAGGCCGACCAGATGCAGATGCAGATGCTCGCCGCGCTCAACGGCGGATCTTCCGTGCAAGGTGCACTCAATCGAAGCGACATCCCGCCGGTCGATCTCTCCGGCGCAGCGGCGTCCAATGCGGGCGTCGGACACGGCAACGGCGACCTCAAGATCGGCGGCGGCGGCGCGCCCGTGCAGGGCGGCGGCAAGGGCGGCGGTCTCGCGGGCATCGGCGGCGGCACCGGCGGCTCGGGCACCGGCGCGGGCGCAGGTACGGAGACGAAGGTCGCCGGACCCACCGGCGTCGCGCAGGTCGGCGGCTCCACGGCGACGGTGCCGATCTCGGACGCCGATCGCGTCATCGCGGGTCTCCGCGCGCGCTTCCGCAGCTGCTACCAGACGGGCCTCAACAGCGACCCGAGCATGAGCGGCAAGGTCCTCATCAGCGCGAAGGTCGGTCCGAACGGCGAAGTGTCGAGCGCGGACGTCGCGTCCAACACCGGCCTCTCACCGGGCGTTGCCCAGTGCATCGCCGGCGTCGTCAAGCGCGCGACGTTCAGCGCGCCCGGCGGCGGCGGCTCGACCCTCCAGATCCCGGTCACGTTCGTTCAGCAGGGAAAGTAAACCCAGCGTTTCCGACCGCGCGAGTGTTCGCCACGGATGGGATGATCGCGGGAAGGGCGCCTCCGGGCGTCCTTTTCGCGTTTGTGGCGCCGTGTGACGGCGCGTCATTTTTCGCGCTCTTGCCTGTCCCGCTCGAATGAACGGCGGAGCCTGCGCAACGAAGTAGGAGTGTGCGCAATGCCGACCGATGCGACATAAGTACGCGAGATGCCTGCGGTTTGAACGCGACAAAGCGCGACTTTGCTTCGTTGACACCCCTACCGCCTCAGTTTAGATTGAACGCCATTCATGGGAGGCTCGAGATCTTGATGCGCGCGACGCTGCTAAAACGAGGCCGCTCTCCACTGAAGCTGGTCTTCGCGTTCGCCATCCTCGCCTACGCGGCGTCGCCGGCCGATGCGCAGACGACGCAGCCCGCCGCCGGCACTCCCGGTGCTGGCGCCGGCGCCGGTGCGGCGACGGATCAGAGCGGTACGGTCGGCTTCCAGCGCAAGACCTCGCTCACGCCGCAGGAGCAGCTCAGCGAGTCGACCAAGCACCTCGCGCGCATGGAGCAGTCCGCCGGCGGCGTCCGAAAGATGCTCGAAGAGGCACGCCGTCAGCGCGACGTCGTGAAGACGCTCTGCCTCAACGACAAGCTCTCGCAGATCGACGTCGCGATCCGTTCGGGTCGTGATCGACGCACGCAGCTCGAAGCCGCCGTGAAGCGCAGCGATGCCGAGCTCTCGGGTCACGAGTTCACGATCCTCACGGTGCTCCGACAGCGGTCCGAGCAGCTCGTCGCGGAAGCCAACCAATGCATCGGCGAGGAAGCAGCATTCGTCGGCGACACGCGCACGAACGTGACGATCGACCCCTCGATCCCGCCGGATGAAACACCCTATCCGCCGACGGACCCGACGCTCGTCATCGGCCCGCCGCCCTGCACTAGCTGTACGCTGTAAAACACGAAGTCGAAGCAGTTTCTGGCAACGAGTCAGTTAGTAGAAGTACCGTTTCTAGGGTTGCAGCCGAGCTTGGCCCCGAGTAGTTGCGTCTGCGAATAGCATCGCCGGCGCTGCTGTATCTGGCTCGATCTCGGTCCCGTGGAGGAAGTTCGTCTCCTCGTCGCAGCACTCGCTCGCAGCATGCCTGGCCCCCCGTCTCGCGACCTATGACGAATCGCACTTCCGGAATTCGATCCTTCCTTCGCAGTCCCGTCACGCGTGGCATCGGCGCGCTCGCGATCGGTGCGTCGCTCTTCCTGGTGCCCAAACAGGCGTCGGCGCAGGCGTGGCTGAGAGATCGGCGGTATCTCGAAGGCGAGGGCCTCCGCGGCGGTGACTTCGAGTTCCATCCGGGCATCGGAGCCGAGCTCGGCTACGACTCGAACTACTTCCTGCGGACCGACAAGACCGATCCGCGGTTCGTGAACGGCGCGCCGAACAATCCGCCGACCGACGGCGGGCTGCTCCGCATCACGCCGTCGTTGACGCTCAACACGGTGCCGCCGAAGGACCCGACCGCGGCCCCGTCGCCGATCGGCTTCACGGCGGCGGTCGCCGCGACGTACCGTGAGTTCTTCGGCAAGCAGGAGCTCCGGGATCAGCGCAATGTCTCGGGCGGCGCGCAGGCGAGGCTCGACATCAACCAAGCGCGCCCCGTCGCGTTCGGGATCTTCGCGAGCTACACGCGCCTCATCCAGCCGGCAGTGTTGGCCGATCCCAACCTCTCGTTCAATCGCAGTGACGTAGGGGCCGGCGCCGACGTCACCTTCCTGCCGGGCGGCGGCACGCTCGACATGCGCTTCGGCTATCAGTTCTACGGAGCACTGTTCGAGGAGTCGAACGGCGTCCCGTTCACGAACTACACGCACGAGATTTC
>JAXDMI010000792.1:0-5830 GCA_034666145.1 Myxococcales bacterium
TCCTGCGCGGTCTTGAGCTGCCGCAGGTTGTGGCCCTTGCCGACGAGCTCGTAGCGAAAGACCTCGCCGATGGCGTTCCACGGACTGATCTGCGCCTGCACGCCCTCGGGGAGCTGCGTCATGTTCAGGCGGTTCAAGACCTCCTGGCGCGCTTGCTCGTAGGTGGTGCCCCAGCGGAAGTAACACTTCACGTCGGCGAGCCCGAAGAGCGACTGCGAGCGCGTGTGCTGGAGGCCGGGCATGCCGGCGAGCCCTATTTCCAGGGGTACCGTGACGTAACGCTCGACGTCCTCGGCGCTCATGCCGTCGGGCTGCGCGATGATCTCGACGAGCGGCGGTACCGGGTTCGGGTACGCCTCGATGTCGAGCTCCTTGTACGACCACAGCCCGGCGCCCACCAGCGCCAGCGCGAAGATGAACATCACGACCGGCGCGCGGACCGCGAAAGCGACGAGCTTTTCGATCATCGCTCGCCCGCGAGGAGGATCGTGCCCTCCGTCACGATCTTCGCGCCGCGCTCGGGACCGTGCGTCAGCGGGAGCCACTTCCCGCCCTCGGCCTCGTCGACGGTGACGGGGACGCGCGCGAAGATGTGGCGGCCGTCGGCCGACTTGCCCTTCTCGACGAACACCGCGGTGGTCTCACCGAGACGGAGGAGAGCGGTGCGCGGAATGGCGATGGCCCTGCGCTCGTCGACCGCGATGTAGAGCGTCGCGTACATCTCCGGCTTGAACGAGCGATCTGCGTTCTCGAGGATGCAGCGGACCTTCGCCGTGCGCGTCGCCGGATCGAGCGTGCCCGCCACCCATTCGATCTTGGCGGGGAACGCCTTGTTCGGCATCGAGAACAGCTTCAGCGTGACGCGTGAGCCGACCTTCACGCGCGCCGTGTCCATCTCGTAGACGTCGGCGACGACCCAGAGACGATCGAGCTCGCCGACGGTGAAGAGCTCGACGGCCGTGCCGCCGCCGTATTGACCCTGGACCTCGCCGCCGGGCGAGACGTTGCGCGCCACGACCTCGCCGTCGATCTCGGCGCGCACGGCATACGTCTGCGTCACGCCGTTGCCGGCGCCGGCGCGGAAGAGGCCCGCCTTCTGCTTGGCGCGATCGACCTCGGCCTTCGCCTTGCGGAAGTTGTCCTCCGACTGCTCGTAGTCACGCTGCGACGTGGCGTGCGCGGCGAGGAGCTCCTTCTGGCGCTCGAGATCGTGCTGCGCGGTGATGAGGTCGGCATCGGCTTTGTGGAGGTCGGCCGACGCGAGACCGATGTCCGGCGACTCGAGCACGGCGAGCACGTCGCCCTTCTTCACGTGCTGGCCGACCTTGGCTTCGATGCGCGTGACGCGACCGGAGACCGGGGAAAATACGTGGTTCACGTGCGCGTCGTCGAAGGCGACCTTGCCGCTCGTCACGATGACGTCGTCGACGTCCTGCTCCTCGAGGGGCTCGGCCTTGATCTTGGCTTCGGCGATCTGCAGGTCGGTGAGCCAGATCTCGCCGATGGGCGCCTCGACGCGGCTATCGGTCTGAGCGGAGCTGTGGCGGCAGCCGCCCAGTGCGAGCGCCGAGGCGATCGCTACGCAGAGTGATAGAGCGCTCGCGTAGCCATAGTTCCTCGACGCGCGCAGATTCATCGAACGAGCTCCTTGCCCACGGCCTGTTCCAGCAGGAATACGGACGTCCAGTAGTTGACGAGCTCGTTGTAGTAGCCGCTGTTGACGGCGACGTAGCTTCGCTGGGCGTCGAGAAGATCGGTCAAGGTCGCCGAGCCGGCGTTGAACTGGACCTGGGTGATGTCACGCGCGCGCTTCGCACGTTCGAGGAGCGCCGACTCGTAACGCTCGACGACGCGACGCGCGGTCGAGAACGTGTTCACGGCGGACTCGAGGTCGGCGACGACGAGCATCTCGAGACGACGGCGCGAGAGCAGCGCGCTCTGGCGATCGGCCTCGGCGCGCGAGATCTCGCCCTGCTGCTGATAGAAGAGCGGCAACGGCAGACCGAGCCCGACCGAGAGAGTCGGCGGTTGGGGGGCGCTGTCGCCCGAGCCGAGCTGCTGGTACTGCACGAGGAGCGAGATGTCCGGCCACCGATTGCGCTCGGCGAGCGTGACCTGCGCCTCTTGCTGCGCGACCTGGGCGACCGCTTGCTTGCGGTCGGGACGGTTCTCCATCGCGGTGCGGAACAGCGCCGGCTTGTCGATGGTGGCGACCGCGTCCGGGACCTTGAAATCCAGGACTTTTCGATCGACCACGAGCTCCGGCACCGGGCCGATCGTCCCTAGCAGGATCGCGAGATCGATCTCTTCCTGACGCTGCTCACGGAGCGCGAGGTCGACCTCTTGCTGCGCGCGCAGGCCTTCTTGCTCGACGCGCGCGAGCTGGCCCTCGTCGATGACGCGCGGATAGCGCACGCGGTTGATGTCGACGGACTTCTGGAGCGACGCCGCCACCTCACGCGCGAGATCGACACGCGCCCGTGCTGCTGCGGTCTGGATGTACTGCGTCTTCACCTGGGCGACGACCACGCGCTCGGCGTTGGCGCGACCGAACTTCGAGGCCTCGAGCGCGCGCTTGGCGACGTCCGCCCGGAGCTTACGCTTGCGCGTGACGGCGCCCTCGATGAGGCCCTGGTCGGAGAGCGTCGCGAACGCGCCCCATGGAGTCGGGCAGTTCCCGGAGAAACAATCCACGCGGCGCGACGGCCCCCCGCTGATGGCCGGGTTCGGCGTCTGTCCGGCGATGCGGACCTCCGCTTCGGCAGCGCGGACGGCCGCCGACGCGAGCAGGACGTCGTAACCCCGCGTACGTGCGAGGGCGACCGCGTCCGTCAGCGACAAGACCTGCGCGCCGGGCGGTGCTGCCGTCGGCGGCGGCTCCTCATCGGCACGCGCAACGCGCGCCGTGAGTGTGAACGAGGTGAACGAGGTGAACGAGGCGATCGCAGCCATGACGAGCAAACCGCTGGGGCAGACACGGTTGGCCGACATCACGCGTCGCAGCTTGGCATCTCCGCGGGACAGCAAGATTAACTCCGGATTAAGAGTCTGTAAGGTGACTGGGACGAACCGGCCCGATGCTAGCCTGACCAGCGTGAAGGTTCTTGTCGTCGAGGACGACGTGAAGCTCTCGCGCTTCCTCGTGCGCGTCCTCGTCGAGGAAGGCTTTGCGGCAGATACCTGTGCGACCGGTGCCCAGGCGCTGTCGCAGGCCCCGTCGGGAATCTACGACCTCATCGTCCTCGATTGGATGCTCCCGGACGTCGACGGCCTCTCGGTCTGCCGGCGTCTGCGGGAAGAAGGCCTCTCCACCCCAATCCTGATGCTCACCGCCCGCGGTGAGCTCCGGGAGCGGGTCCTCGGCCTCGAGACCGGCGCCGACGATTTCCTCGTGAAGCCGTTCGAGGTCGAGGAGCTCGTGGCGCGCATCCGGGCGCTGGTTCGGCGCGCGTCCGGCTTCGCGAAGCTCGGCGTCGGGTCCCTCGAGCTCGATCGCGTGGGACGCGAGGTCACACTCGGCGGACAGGTCCTCGACCTCACGTCGCGTGAATACGCGTTGCTGCTCGACTTCGTCCACCATGCCGAGAAGATCGTCACCCGCACCGAGCTACTATCGCGGGTGTGGGGAACGAGCTTCGATCCGGGGTCGAACCTCGTCGAGGTCCATGTGAGCCGCCTGCGCGACAAGCTGGGCGACCACGCATGGATGATCGAGACCGTGCGCGGCGCCGGATATCGGCTCACGGCTACCCCGCCGAAGTAGCGCGCTCATGAAATTCCGGACTCGCCTCGTGCTCACGTTGTCCGCTGCGACAGCGGTGACGGTGGCGGCCGCGTTCGGCACCGCATCGTTCGTCGTCGAGCGCTCCGAGGAGCGCCAGCTCGACGAGGCGTTGCGGGCCGAAGCCCATCTCGAGGCTGGCGAGATTGCGGGTCAGCGCGGCAACCTGCACGTCAACAACCGCGGCGGACCGCAGGCGGACGACATCGGACGGCTGAAGAAGTTCGCGGTCATCTACGAGGACCACGGACGTGTCGTCGACATCACGTCGACGTTCTCCAGCGGTGCGCCGCCGTTCAAGACCATCGAGCACCCGCCGCTGACGGCCTTCGACTTCTGGTACAAGAACGAGCATCTACGCGGCGTGTTCGTGGCCATTCCCGAGCACGAGCACGAGGTGCTCCTCCTCGCCGCCCCACGCTCGGACATGGAGAAGGACAATGACTTCCTTCGCCAGGTCATGCTCATGGCCGCGCTGCTCTCGATCGGCTTCACCGTGCTCGTCACGTGGCGCGTCGTTCGGAGGCTGACGCGTGGTCACGACGCCATCACCGACGCTGCGCGTCGCGTCGCGGCCGGAGATCTGGCGGCCCGCACGTCGCTTCGCTCCGGCGACGACGAGGTCGTGCAGCTCGCGCACGACGTCGACGAGATGGTGCGTCGCCTCGAGATCCTCGTGGAAGGCCAGCAGCGCTTCATCGCACACGCGGCCCACGAGCTGCGCTCGCCTCTGACGTCGCTCTACGGCGAGCTGCAGCTGGCGCTCCGTCGCTCACGAAGCGCCGAGGAGTACCGCACCGCCATCGAGGAGGCGCTCGACTCGGCGCGGCGCTTGAAGGCGCTCGCCGAAGACCTCCTCGCGCTCGCGCGCATCGGCGCCGAGCGCGAGCCGTCGCTGACACCGGTGGTGCTCGACGAAGTCGCGAGGCACGCCGCCTCTTGGTCGTCGCAAGAGGCGACGCGACGCGGGGTCGACGTTGCGATCGACGCGGACGGATCCACTGTGCTCGGACACGCGATCGATCTCGAACGCCTGCTCCGGAACCTCATCGACAACGCCGTCCGGCACTGTCCCGACGGCGGGCATGTCCGGGTCGAGGCCCGAAGCGAGGGCGACACCGTGGAGCTCTCGGTGATCGACGACGGACCGGGCGTCCCGAAGGACGAGCGCGATCGCGTCTTCGAACCGTTCTTCCGGGCGGCGAGCGAGCGACGACGCGACGACGGCTCCGGCCTCGGCCTCGCCATCGTCCGCGAGATCGCCCGCGTCCACGGCGGCGACGTCAGCGTCGAAGATGGACCGGACGGCAAAGGAGCTCGTTTCCGCGCTCGGCTGCCAGCCGCGCCCGCAACATGATGCCCGAAGCCCTGGTCAATCGACGCGGACCCGGCCGATGGTCTGCACGATGGCCTGCAAGACGAACGGCTTGACCGGCTTCTGCAACCATCGATCGCCGAGCGCGCGAAGGAAGCTCGCGTCGGCGTCGGAGGCGGAGGTCCCGCTCACGATCACCATCCTCGAGGCGTGAACGGGATGCTCGAACTGGAGCTCCTTCAGCAGCTGGCGGCCCGACATGCCGTCGAGCTCTAGATCGCAGAGCACCACGTCGAAGACCGCGCCTCCTTGGATGACCGCGAGCGCTTGCTCGGCGCTGGGAAGCAGGAGCGGCGCCGCCCAGCTCGCGAGCGCGTGGTCGTACAGCGCGAGCATGAAAGGATCATCGTCGACGACGAGCACACGGATTGGCCGCTCTGGGCGTGCGAGAGGAAGCATGCAATCGAGGAAACGGCCGGGCCCCACCGCGAGTTCAGTGCTGCGGGCCACGCGGCGGTCATTCGCGGGAGCGGTGGCTACACGGAGACGGACGACACCGGCGGGCGGCTGCTCGCTCGGTTGGCACGGAAGCCCACCACTTCGTAGACGACGACCGGCTTGGCCCGGCCCTTCACCGTGATCTCGCGGACGGCGCGCGTCTCGAGCTCGTTGTCGAGGAGCGCGTTGGTGTCCTCGCTGATGAGGACATCGGTGCCGAGCTCCTTGGTGGCGCT
>JAXDMI010000793.1:0-13118 GCA_034666145.1 Myxococcales bacterium
CCCGCTCGAACGGGCCCTTGGGGAGCTTGGCCTCAAGGTCCTGGAGCGTGTCGTCGGTCAGGATCGAGCGGGCCGCCGTGTGGACCGTGACCAGCGCGCCGTCGAAGGTGGCGTGGGTCACGTCGCCCGGATTCACGAGCGCCGCCCCGTCGTGGGTGGCGATGGCGAGCTTGCTCGTGCGCGTCGCGATCGCCTCGCCGGCGGGTGCGTCGCGATCGCCGCCGTTGCCGCCGCCGCCGTCGAGCGAGTGACGCGCGCGCGTGATCGCCTTCTCGAGACGCGCGTCATCGACGGGCTTGAGGAGGTAGTCGACGGCGCCGACGTCGAAGGCTTGCACGGCATGCTCCGGATGCGCGGTGAGGAAGATCACGTAGGGCCGATCCTCGGGCATCTGCATCACGGTCTCGAGGCCGCTCAACCCGGGCATGTTGATGTCGAGGATGGCGACGTCGACGTCCTCTTCGCGGAGCTTCGCGAGGACCTCCTCGCCGCTCTCGCATTCGAACGTGGCCTCGATGCCGGCGAGCTCGCTGAGCAAGCGGAGCACACGCTTCCGGGCCATGAGCTCGTCGTCGCAGACGAGGACGCGCAACGGGATCGACATGAACTGAGACTACACGTGGTCGAGCGAAGTCGACGAGGCCGACGAGGCCGACGAGGCCGACGACGAGCTGCTCGGCACGATCACGACGGCATGCGTGCGATCCTCGCCCTCGGCCTCGATGGTGAACGACGCGCCGTTGCCGAACGCGAGCGAGAGGCGCTTGCGCACGATGGCGAGACCGTTGCCGCCGTCACGCGGACCCGTGAATTTGCCGGGATTCGAGAGGTCGATGCGCACGAGATCGCGGACGATGGCGACGCGCAGCACCACCTCGCCTTTGTGACGCGCCAGCGGACCGTGCTTCATCGCGTTCTCGGCAAGCGGCAAGAGGAGCATCGGCGGGACGTCGACGTCGGGCAGCGGATCGGGCACCTCGAGGCGCACCGTGAACTGCGACGGGTCGCGGATGGCATGCATCGCGAAGAGCGCGGTGGCGAGCTCGACCTCCTTGGCGAGCGGCCAGGTCGTCGACTGGATGCCCGTCATCATCGTGCGCAGCATCGAGGAGAGCTGCACGATGGCCTTCTCGGCGACGGCGCCGTCCTCGCGACACCACTCCGCGATGGCGTTGAGCGTGTTGAAGAGGAAGTGCGGATCGAGATGGCTGCGCAGCGCGAGGAGCTCGGCGTGATCGGCCTCGCGCTCGAGCGCCTCGACGCGGGCGCGTTCGCGCGTGAGGTGCTCCTCGAGCTCGATGTCGCGCGCGAGACCCCAGCCGCCGACCCAGAAGAGGGCGACGCAGACGGCGAGGCTCGGCTTCGAGGTGAGGAACGTCTGCCCCGCGCCGACCATGTCCGGGAGCGCGCGGCCGATCCCGAGGACGAGCGTCGCGCCGACGAACGCATAGAGCAGGACGCGGAGCGCATCGGTGGCCTCCACTTTCTTGTCCATCGGGAAGAGCGCGCGCCAGAGCGACGGCCCGACGAGGAGGAAGCTCCCGCACATGAGGAGCGCGAGCGGCACGGCGAGCGGGTCGCGGCTGTACGCATCCTGGATGATGGTGAGCGGCACCACGACGAGCGCGATGGGGATGGCCCGGCGCGGCGCGAGCAGCCCGCGCACCGTCGATCGCAAAATCCCCTCCAACGCAGGATCGAGCGGTTTTTGCGACACTTCGACGTTCACGTGAGCCTTCGGCTCAAAGGATACCAGCGCCCCGACCCTGGGTCGTCGCTCCCGACCCTGGGTCGTTAACGGCGAAATGACCCTGGGTCATGACGGGCAGACCGTCGCTCCCGACCCTGGGTCCGGAGAACGCGAAATGACCCTGGGTCCGGAGAACGCGAAATGACCCTGGGTCGTTATTTGGCGAAATGACCCTGGGTCGGGAGGGGGCGAAATGACCCGGGGTCGTGACGGGTGAAACGACCCGGGGTCGGGGACGTGCTACGCCTCGCGCGTGCGTCGGACCTCGGGCGTGGTGGCCGCAAGCGTGCTCCTGCTCGCGATGAGCGTGACGCGGCGTGGCGCAGCGGATGGCTCACGAACCTCGTCGCTCTCGTGGGTTCGCATGTCCGGCAGCGAGTCGTGCATCGCGACGCAAGCCCTCGCGCGCAGCGTCGAAGAGCGCCTCGGCCGTCACGTGTTCGTCTCCGCCGCCGAAGCCGACGTCTCCGTCGAAGGCCGCATCGAGAAGCGCGCGGCAGGCGGCTGGCACTCCGTCATCACGATCCGCGACGGCAAAGGCGCCCTCCTCGGCACGCGCGATCTCGATCGCCCCGAGCCCGCGTGCACCGCGATGAACGAACCGCTCGCGCTGGTCATCGCCGTGATGATCGACCCCGAAGCGAAGCTCAGCTCCTCCCCGCCCCCGCTCCCGCCCGCGCCCGCGCCCGCGCCCGCGCCCGCGCTCCCTCCCGCGCCCGCGCTCCCTCCCGCGCCCGCGCCCGCCGACATGGACCTTGCGCCGGTGCGCCCTCGGCATCGCGCACCGTGGCGTTTCCAAGGCGACGCCCTCGGTACGGTCGTGACCGGCATCGCTCCGACGGTCGCTCCCGGCGCAAGCATCGCCGGCGCGATCTTCCTGCCGAACGACATCCCGCTCGGCTTCCGCGGCTACGCCTCGCTGTTCCTCCCGACGAAGGCCGCCGCCGACGGCGCGAGCGCGTCCTTCGACCTCTTCTATCTCGGTGGCGCGGTGTGTCCGACGCTCCGTCGTCCCGCCCTCACGGCGATGCTCTGCGTCGGCGGACAGCTCGGAGTGCTGCGCAGCCATCCCGAGACGCAGAATCGCGGCATCGCCGACAAGACCGAGGCGCTCTGGAACGGCGTCAGCGAAGCGCGGATCAGCATTCCCCTCTTCGCGCCGGTCGCGCTCACCGCCGGCGTGTCCGCGGTGCTCCCGCTCCTCCGGCCCACGTTCGAGTACACGCGGTCCGACGGCGGCGCCGGGAGCCTCCACAAGGTCGCGTTCTTCGGCTTCGCCGCGGATGCGGGAATCGGCTTCTTTTTCCCGTGATCCGGCGCTTCATAATCCAGGGCGGCTGGTCCCACTCATGACTGTGGCCGCTGCCGTCCTCTCCATGTTCTTCGCCGACCCGCAGGCGTGGTGGCCCTTTCCGGCGCTCGCGTCACGCGCGGTCGAGGGAAGCGGAGCCGGATCGAAGCACGTACGTGGAAGCGCGAGCGATGGCGTTCGCGGCGCGACCTCCGGGCCGCCCGCCGGCGTTCCCACGCTCACCGAGATCTTCCGTGAGCACGCGCCGTTCGTTTGGCGAGGGCTACGTCGTCTCGGCATCCCCGAGAGCGACGTCGAGGACGTGTGTCAAGAGGTCTTCGTCGTCGTCCATCGCAAGCTCGGTGACTTCGAAGGACGCTCGTCGCTCCGCACCTGGATCTACGGCATCGCCGCGCGCACCGCGTCCGACTATCGCCGCAGCGGACGCGTGCGACGGGAGGTGGTGACCGACGCTCCGCCCGAGACCGCGCACGAAGGCGGACAGCACGACGCGGTCGCGCTGCGTCAGGCACGCGCGACGCTCGATCGGATCCTCGACGAGCTCGACGACGACAAGCGCTCCGTCTTCGTCCTCTACGAGATCGAGGAGCTCACCATGGCGGAGGTGGCCGACGCGCTCGGCTGTCCGCTGCAGACCGCGTACTCGCGTCTCCACGCAGCACGCAAGGTCGTCGAAGCCGGCGTGGCGCGCGCACAAGCGAGCGCGAGCGCGAGGAGCGGCGCATGAGCGAGCAAGATCCCAAGCGGCTGCTCGAAGGCGGTGGCTCGGCCGGCTCCGGAGATCTGCGCTCGCTGCTCGAAGCGGGACGCAGCGAGGTCCCCGACAACGCGCGGCTCGCGATGCTCGCGGTGAAGATGGGGATCGTCGGCGGGCTCGGCGGCGCAGGCGCAGCGGGGGCAGCGGGCGCGGGAGGCGCAGGCGGTGGCGCGGCGGGCGGAGCGCTCGGCGGCGGCAAGGCGGTCGCGACGGCGGCGACCGCCGTCAAGGTCGGCATGGGCGTGAAGGTGATCGGCGTGATCGCGGTGGCGACTGCGGCTGGCGCAGGCGCGGTGGTGGTCGCGAACCGTCAGGCCGAGGCGCCGCCGAAGCCGGCGGGGATGGTGGCGATGCCGAGCTCGAACGCGGGCGCGGGCGCGAGCGCGAACGCGAACGCGAACGCGAACGCGAACGCGAACGCGAATGCGAATGCGAATGCGAGCGCGGACGTCTTTGCCGACCTCGACGCGGGCGTGGCGACGATCGCGACGAAGACGGCGGCGGCGGGGACGCGGGGCGGGGCGGCGAACACTGCATCGGCGGACGCCAAGGACGAGGGGCCCGAGGCCGAGGTGAAGCTCGTGCAACGCGCTCAGGATGCGCTGCGCGGAGCACGGCCCGCCGAAGCACTTGCACTCTGCAATGATCACGCGAAGCGCTTTCCGAACGGGATGGTCACGCAGGAGTGCGAGGTCATCGCGGTCGAGGCCCTCGTGAAGACCGGCCGCAAGGACGAGGCCCGCAAGCGCGCCGATCGCTTCAAGGCGCGATTCCCCGGCTCGGCGTCGATTCGCCGCCTCGACGTGCTGCTCGGTGACTGACCGCATCACCCACCGCGTTACCCCCGGCGTTACCGGGAGCGCCACCGACAGCGCTAGCAGACGTCGGCCGCGTGGAATCGTCCCGCCCATGGTATGAGGGAAAAAGCCTGGCCTCATGCCCTCGTCCCCGCCCGAACACTCCGCGCAAGAGCCCCTGACGGGCCTCGAATCCGCCGCCCCGATCGCGTCCGGCGTATCGGGCGTGTCGGCGTCGGCCGCGTCCCGCGCGTCTTCCGCGGCGCGCGCACCGCGACGGATGCCGCTCCTCTTCGTGAAGCTCGCCGCGCAGGACTGGCTGCTCCTCGCCTATCTCACCGTCCTGCTCGTGCAGGTCCTCACCGGAGGCGGCCCGCGCAAGCAGACCGCCATCCAGTGCGTGCTGCTCGACTTCGCGGTCTGGGCCGGCGTGCTCGTGCTGGTGCGCTCGCGTCTCCTCGCTGCGCAGCCGCGCGTCGCGTCGGTGCTCTATCGCGCAGGCATCGGCTTCCCTGTCCTCGCGTCGTTCTTGCAGCTGCAGTACATCCTGCCCACCGCCGGGCACCGCCCCCTCGACGCCGAGCTCTACGCGTTCGACATCCGCGTCTTCGGCGTCGAGCCGGCGCAAGCGTGGGATCGCTTCGTCGCGCCGGGCACCACCGAGTGGTTCGCGTTCTTCTACTACGGCTACTTCTTCCTCATCGCCGTGCACGTGTTGCCGATGCTCGCGCTCGCGAAGAGCGGGCGCTTCCTCGCCACGTTCTCGTTCGGCTTCATCTGGCTCTATTGCGTGGGGCACGCGCTCTATACGTTCGTGCCCGCATACGGTCCGTACTCGTTCCTCGCCCACGACCTCCATCATCCGCTCGAAGGATCGTTCTGGTGGCCGCTCGTGCGCAAGGCGGTGGACTCGGTCGACGGCGGCGCACGCACCGACGTGTTCCCGAGCCTGCACACCGCGATGCCGACCTACCTCTCGATCTTCTCGTTCCTCGAGCGACGGCGCATGCCGTTCAAGCTGACGTGGCTGCCGCTCTCGCTCTTCACGACGCAGATCATCGGCGCGACCATGTTCCTGCGCTGGCACTACCTCGTCGACATCTGCGCCGGCATCACGCTCGCGGTTAGCGCGATCCTCATGTCACGCGTGGCACTCCGCTGGGACATCGCCCGTGAGCGTCAGGGCGGCAGTCCGCCGTGGCCCGCCGCGCCTGCCGACGACGTCGTCACCGCTCACGGATAAGAGACGAAGAGATCGCTCAGCGGCGTCGCGTTCGCCGCGTCGCGCATGAACGGCCGCAGCGCGAAGACGTCCTGCACCGTGCGCAAGAGCGAGCTGTGCGTGTACGGGACGTCGTTCGAATAGCCCGGCTTCGCGAACGGCGAGATGGCGATGAGCCCGATGGGCGTCCCCGCCCCGCCCTCGCTCTCGTCCCACGTGACGAAGAGCGCGCCGCCGTCCTGGTAGGCCTTCGACGCGAGGATCTTCGGCACTTCCCGCGCGAGCCACGCATCGCCGTTCGCCACGCTGTCGGGCGTCACGCAGCCGCCGCTGTCGTGCATGTCGTTGCAGAGGTTCGGCGTGATGAAGTTGTATTGTGCAACTGGGCCACTGGAGAGGACGCTCGCGAGCTCCTCGAAGGGGCGAATGTGCTCGAGGCAGTGCGCGGAGTGCGGATCCCGACCCTCGGTCACGTCCTCGAAGAACACGAACGGATTGTGCTTCGCGCCGTAGAGGCCGCTCGACGCGAGCGGGCACAGGCCCGGTGTGATCGACTCCTGCCATGATCGCCACGACACCCCGGCGATCTCCATCTGCCGCGAGAGGTGGTTCTTCGTGGTGCGGTAGTTGATGGCGGGATCGTCGTCGTCGGCGATGTTCAGCTCGTCGCCGGCCTCGAGCCACACGTAGTTCGGCTCGCTGGGATGGATGTCCTGCGGGCTCGTGTAGCGCTCGGCATGCGCGCCGATCGCGAGCAGCGTGCCGTTGATGTATGGCGCCGACGAGCTCCCCTTGATGCTGCTCCAGTCGTGGTTCTCCATCACGATGACGAAGACGTTCTTGATGGAGTGCGATGCGCGAGCGGCTGCGCTGTCGGCGATGACCGTTGCGGACATCGTGTCGAGCGACGTCGTGCTGTTGTCGCCTTCGTCATCGTGGCTGCCCTTCGCGGGACCACCACACGCGGCAACGACGACAAAGCTGGCGAGCGCGAGCGTGGGAAGGGCAGAGACGGCGGAGAATCGCATCGGAGCCCAAACGTAAGACGCTGGGGCTTCGAAACAAGCGCGTCTGCGGGATGTTTACGCGGCGCGCTCAGGCCTCTTCTCAGGTCTACATTGACGCCTATTTTTTCGACGCGATCGCCTCGATCAACGCGCGGTCGCCCTGCAGCGCGGTGCGTTGCATGTAGAGGGCCATGCCGCGGCGACCGCCGAGCTCTTCACCGCCGCCCGCGCGACCGGGGCCGCCGTGCAAGAGCTGCGGAAGCGCCATTCCGGGGGGCAGCGACTGGCCCGCGACCTTCGCCGAGCCGATGGTGAGGCGGCCGTGGTACGGCGCGAGCGCGACGACTGCGGCGCGGATGAAGTCCTTGTCGTCGGCATAGATGCTCGTGACGAGACCGCCGCCGCCTGCGGCAACGAGTGTCGCGGCCCCCTTCACGTCGTCGTACGGCATGACCGTGGCCACGGGTCCGAAGACTTCGTGAGTGTGAACCGCATCGTCGGGCTCCGGGCTCGCGCCGTGCAGGAGGATGGGCGTCGTGAAGAAGCCCTTGCCCTGCGGAACGCCGATGGGATCGGCGAGCGTCGTCGAGCCGAAGACGATCTTCGCGCACGACTCGAGGTTCTTCACGCCGTCGCGCACGTCGCGGATCTGCTGCGCGGTGGCGACGGGGCCCATGGTGACCTCCTCGCGCGTCGGGTCGCCGACCTTGATCGCGGCGAGGCGCTCGCGGAGGGCTTCGAGCACCGACTCGATCTTGGCCTTCGGCGCGTAGATGCGGCGAATGGCGGTGCACTTCTGCCCGGTCTTCTGCTGCATCTCGCGCACGACGTCGGCGATGAAGAGGTTCCACACGTCGGAGCCCTCCTCGACGTCGGCGCCGAGGATCGCGGCGTTGAGGCTGTCGGCCTCGACGTTGATGTGCGTGCCGTGACGGAGCACGCTGACGCCTTCACGCAGCTTCGCGGCGGTGATGCTCGAGCCGGTGAACGCGATGACGTCCTGGCCAGAGAGGCGATCGAGCAGATCGCCCGAGCTGCCGCACACGAACGAGAGCGCGCCTTCGGGGAGGAGCTTCTCCTCGACGAAGATCTCCATCATGCGATGCGCGACGTGCGCGGTGCTCGTCGCGGGCTTGGTGATGACGGGCATGCCGGCGAGGAGCGCGGTCGCGCCCTTCTCGGCGAGGCCCCACGCGGGGAAGTTGAAGGCGTTGACGTGCACGGCGACGCCTTCGCGCGGGGTGTAGACGTGCTGTCCGAAGAGGCGCGCGCCGCGACCGATCTGGATCGCGTCGCCGTCGACGATGATGTTCGTCTCACCGAGCTCGGCTGCCAGATCGGCATAGGCGGCGAGCGTTCCCGATGCGCCGTCGACGTCGAACTTGGCGTCGCCACGGGTGTTGCCGCCGTTGGCTTGCGCGATCGAGAGGAGCTCGTCGCGCTTGCCGTGGATGGCGCGCGACATCGCGCGGAGCATTTCGCCGCGCTGCACGAAGGTCATTCCGCGGAGGGCCGGCCCGCCCTTGTCGCGCGCGAACGCGAGGGCCGCGCCGAAGTCGAGCCCTTCGGTCGAGGTGGCGGCGACGACTTCTTCGGTCGCCGGATTGACGAGCTGGGCAGCCTTGCCCTTGCCCTTGACCCACTTGCCCTCGACGTAGCTTCCGAGCTCGATCATGGCGACGAGATATCACCCGGACGGGCCGATTACCAACCGCCGCCGGGGAGAGCACCGCCGAGAGCGCTAGACTGAGCACGTCCGATGAGGTTCGACCTCGTAGCTCCGATCGCGAAGCGCGCCTTCCCTTGGCGGGTGGGCCTCGGCCTCCTGCTCGTCTGGGGCGCGGTGCTCTACGCAACGAACTGGCACCTCCGCTCGCTCCCGTTCGTCTTCATGCTGATCTTCCTGGCATCCGCCATCCGCGGCACGCTGGGCACGCCACGAAAGCGCGGAAAGAGCCTCGAGAAGGTCTCGGCCGACGCCACGGGTCTCCGAGTCAACGGCCAGCTCCTCATGGAGCGCGCGGCGATCGTGAACGCCTACTGCATCCCCGTTCGCGACGGAGAGGGTTACGCGGTGTACGTCGAGGGTCGGTTCCTGCGGCAGGCATGCACGGTCTTCGTCGGCTCCGAGGAAGAAGGGCGGAGACTGCTCGATGCGCTCGAGGTCGACGCCTGGCAATCGACGGCGCACTTCCGCGCGCTGCCTCCCTGGGCGAAGCATCTGCGCTGGCTCGCCATCTTGCTCACCGCGTCGCCGTGGGTGCTCATCAACGTCATCCGGCTCGTTCCCGCGTGGGGCATCGCGGCGCTCGTTGCTCTCTACGGCGTCGTGCTGCTTCCGACGTTCCTACCGCAGCGCGTGGAGGTGGGTCACGACGGCGTGCTCCTGAAATGGCTTGGAAATAGCCGCTTCGTGGCCTTCTCGAAGATCGAGAGCGCGACCGCCACGAAGCTCGGCGTGCACCTGCTCCTCCGCGGCGATCGCCATCTCGAGATCCGGCTGACCCAGAAGGACGGCAGCGCGACCGCTCAGATCGATGCGCTGCTCGCCCGGATCAAGGCCGGCATCGACGCGCAGTCCGGGCTGTCCCGCGCCGACGAAGAGGCTGCGCTCGCGCGGAGCAATCGCGATCTCGAGACGTGGATCCGCGCGATGCGTGCGCTCGGCTCCGGTGAGGCCAGCGGCTATCGCGTGGCCGCCATCCCGCGCGAGCGCCTCTGGGAGATCGTCGAGAGCCCGGTCGCCGATCCGTCCGCGCGCGAGGGCGCAGCATTCGCGCTCTCGGCGATCGTCGACGAGGACACGCGGTCGCGGCTCTCCGCGCTCGCGAAGAAGACGGCCCAACCGGGCCTTCGTGCTGCGCTCGATTGGGCGATTCTCGGCGACGAGCAGTCCGCGCGGTATCGCATCGCCCTCGAGGCCGAGGCGAGCGAGAGCGAGAGCGAGAGCGAGAGCGAGGGCGAGAGCGAGAGCGAGAGCGAGAGCGGGAGCGCTGCGATGCGCGCGCGGCGCTGAGCTACTGGCGAAGGGTCAGCGGGCGGGGCGTCGTCCGATCGCGAGGACGTCGTCCACCACGGACTCGGGCGGCTTTCCTGCGGTGTCGACGACTGCGTCGGCGAGCTCGTAGAGCGGCTCGCGACGCGTGAGCAACGCCTGGAGCTCGTTCATCGCGCGCGGCCGATCGCGCATCGGTCGCACGTCGCCCTGCGCGACGACGCGGTCCCAGTGATCGTGCGGCGTCGCCTTGAGCCAGATGGTCTGCGCGCGACTGCGGAGGAGGCCCCACGTCTCGGCATCGGTGACGATCGAGCCGCCCGTCGCGATCACCATCGGCTTGGCGGCGACGAGCAAGCGACGCAGCACCTCGCGCTCGACGCCGCGGTAATACCGCTCGCCGTGGATCTCGAAGATCGTCGACAGCGTCATCTGCGCCTCGCGCACGATGAGCTCGTCGAGCTCGACGAACGGCACGCCGAGCCGATCCGCGACCGTCGCACCGATCGAGCTCTTGCCGGCGCCGCGCAGCCCGACGAGGGCGAGGATCCCCGGCGTGGCCGGCGCCTTCCCTGCCTCGGACGCCGTGGCGAGCAGCTCGGCGCCCGTGGTCCCGAGCCCCTCGGCGACGTCCTCGAGCCGCGCGACGGAGATGTTCCCCTCGCCGTTCTCGAGCTGCACGAGGAACCGCTCGCTGACCCCGGCCTTCTTCGCGAGCTCGCGCATCGTCATCCCCAGCCCGTTCCGCCGCGCGCGCACCGCCGCCCCCAAAGCCCCGAGCAACCCCTCCCTCCGGACCCTGGGTTGTTGCGCACTATAGTTCATGTCCGCCGGCACTCGTGCACTATACTACTTGCTCGCGATCGTGTCTTGGCCTAAGAGATCGAGACCTCCCATGGCCGAGACGAACGCGACGCACGAGCCCATCCGCTTCGAAACCCACCCCGAGCGCTACGTGCACTGGCGCCTCGAATTCCCCGCCGAGTACGGCGGCGCCGTCGCGCGCATCGTGATGGACGTGAAAGAAGAGCGCGGGCTCCGTCCGGGCTACCCGCTCAAGCTCAATTCGTACGACCTCGGCGTCGACATCGAGCTCGCCGATGCCTTCCAGCGCATTCGCTTCGAGCACCCCGACGTGCGCGCCGTCATCGTCACGAGCGGCAAGGACCGCATCTTCTGCTCGGGCGCGAACATCTACATGCTCGGCAGCTCGACGCACGGCTTCAAGGTGAACTTCTGCAAGTTCACGAACGAGACGCGTCTCTACCTCGAGGAGATGAGCGCCGAGAGCGGCATCACCAGCCTCTGCGCGCTCAACGGCACCGGCTCGGGCGGCGGCTACGAGCTCGCCATCGCGTGCGACGAGATCGTCCTCGCCGACGACGGCTCGAGCGCGGTCAGCTTCCCGGAGGCGCCGCTCCTCGCCGTGCTCCCCGGCACCGGCGGTCTCACGCGCCTCGTCGACAAGCGCAAGATCCGCCGCGACCTCGCCGACGCGTTCTCCACCATCGCCGAGGGCGTTCGCGGCAAGCGCTCGGTCGAGTGGGGCCTCGTCGACGAGTCGCCGCCCAAGGCGAAGTTCGAAGAGGCCGTGAAGCGGCGCGTCGACGCCATCGTCGCGCGCTCCAAGAAGAAGTCGTTCCCGAAGATGCTGCTCACGCCGCTCGAAGTGAAGCGCACCGACAAGGGTGCAGACTACAAGTACGTCTCGGTGGCGCTGGATCCCAAGGCGCGCACCGCCACATTGACCATGCGCGCGCCGACCGGCAAGGAGCCGCACACCCCCGAGGAGCTCGCGAAGGCCGGCGCTTCGGCGTGGGCGGTGCAAGCGTTCCGCGAGCTCGACGACGCGCTCCTCGACCTCCGCTTCAACCAGCCGCTCATCGGCGTCATCGCCGTGAAGACCACCGGCGATGCCGAGGCGGTGCTCGCCGTCGACGCGATGCTCTCGAAGCACAAGGACGACGGTCTCGTGCGCGAGGTCATCCTCCTCATGAAGCGCGCGCTCAAGCGCATGGATATGACCGCGAAGAGCTTCTTCGCGCTCGCCGAGCCGGGCTCGTGCTTCGTCGGCAGCCTCCTCGAGCTCGCGCTCGCGTCCGACCGCATCTACATGAAGGACAGCGAAGAGGAGGAGGTCTCGATCGCGACCTCGCCGATGAACGCCGGCCTCTTCCCGATGGGCAACGGTCTCTCGCGCCTCCAGACGCGGTTCCTCAAGGATCCGCAGCTCGTCGCACGCGCGCTCGAGCAAGGCGCGATGACCACGCCCGATGCACTGAAGGCCGGCCTCGTCACGTTCGCGCCCGACGACATCGACTGGGACGACGAGATCCGGATCGCCTTCGAGGAGCGCTCCGCGATGTCGCCCGACGCGATGACCGGCATGGAGGCCAACCTCCGCTTTGCCGGACCCGAGACGATGGAGACCAAGATCTTCGCGCGCCTCTCGGCGTGGCAGAACTGGATCTTCCAGCGCCCCAACGCCGTCGGCGAGCGCGGCGCGCTCACGCTCTACGGCAAGCCGGAGCGCCCCGAATTCAACTGGAACCGGACCTGAGGAAGAAGCGAGCAAGCCATGTCCACCGTCGTCAACGACACGAAGATCCCGAACAACGTCGACCTCTCGAGCGACAAGCGCCTCCAGCGCGCGCTCGAGGCGTGGCAGCCGAACTTCCTCTCGTGGTGGAACGAGATGGGGCCCGAGGGCTTCCAGAAGGACGACATCTTCCTTCGCACCGCCATCAGCGTCACGAGCGACGGCTGGGCGAACTTCGACTACGTGAAGATGCCCGACTACCGCTGGGGCATCTTCCTCGCCGACGCCGAGAAGGATCGCAAGATCGGCTTCGGCGATCACATGGGCGAGGACGTCTGGCAGCAAGTGCCCGGCGAGCATCGCAACGCGCTCCGCCGCATCATCGTCACGCAGGGCGACACCGAGCCCGCGAGCGTCGAGCAGCAGCGCCTCCTCGGCAAGTCGTGCCCGAGCGTCTACGACCTCCGCAACCTGTTCCAGGTGAACGTCGAGGAAGGCCGGCACCTGTGGGCGATGGTCTATCTCCTCCAGACGTACTTCGGCCGCGACGGCCGCGAAGAAGCCGAGGCGCTCCTCGAGCGCCGCTCCGGCGATCCCGACAAGCCGCGCATTCTCGGCGCGTTCAACGAGCCGTGCACCGACTGGCTGTCGTTCTTCATGTTCACGTTCTTCACCGACCGTGACGGGAAGTTCCAGCTCCTCGCGCTCGCCGAGAGCGCGTTCGATCCGCTCTCACGCA
>JAXDMI010000794.1:0-10133 GCA_034666145.1 Myxococcales bacterium
TCTCCGAAGGTCGACGGCACGACGCCGTTCCTCCCGATCCCCACCATCGGCGGCTCGTACGCGTTCGGCAAGAACAAGGAGTTCACGATCGCGTTGGGCGTGCTCGCTCCCTACACCGCGATCGCGAGCTATCCGCTGACGGTCGGCGGCCAGCCTTCGCCGTCGCGTTACTCGCTCGTGACGCTCGACGGCTCGGCGCTCGTCGTCTCCGGCGCGTATTTTTCGTACAAGCCGATCGAGCAGATCCGCATCGGCTTCGGTCTGCAGGCGCTCGTCGGCACGTTCAAGTCGCGCGTGGTCTTCAGTGCGAGCCCGCCGGACCGCGTCATCAGCTCGCCCGAAGATCCGCAGTACGACTCGCTCTCGCAGCTCAATGTCGGTCCCATCGTCGCACCGAGCGGCAACTTCGGAATCATCGCGGTCCCGGAGAAGCATCTGCGTGTCGGCGCGTCCGCGCAGCTGCCGTTCTTGATCAATGCGCCCGCCACCATCAACGTGCGCCTCCCCAGCGCCGCGGTCTTCGACAAGGCCACGCAGGACGGCACGGACGCGCGCGTCCGTTTCCAGCTGCCACCGGTGCTGCGCTTCGGTGTCGAGTACCGCACCGACCTCGGCGACGAGAGCGACGTGCGCATCGAGGTCGCTTACGTGCGCGAGTTCTGGAGCGTCCACGACTCGATCGACGTGCGGCCGGAGAACGTCAGGCTCTTCAACATCACTGGTTTTCCGAGCCCGTTCGGCGTCGCTCCCATCTCGCTGCCACGCCACTTCCAGGACTCGAACTCGTTTCGTCTCGGCGGCGAGTATTCGACGAAGAGCATCTTCAAGGCGAACCGCGTCGACATCCGCGCCGGCGCCTCCTACGAGACGAGCGCCATTCCAGAGGAGTGGGTCTCTCCGCTCACCTACGACGCGAACAAGATCATCCTCGGCGGAGGCGCGAGCCTCCATGCCGGCGAGCACTGGCGGCTCGATGCAGTGGGCGCGCTCGTGCTCCTCGGCAGCACGACGGTGACGCCGGCGGAGGCGCAGGTCCCGCGCGTCAATCCCGTGCAGGGCAACCCGACCAAGACCGAGTCGATCAACGGCGGCGACTACAGCGCGCGCGCGATCATCCTCGGCGTCGGCGCACAGTATAAATTCTGAAGTCCGCTCCCACGTTCGCGCTATCGCCCTCACGTGGACCTACGTCTTCGTGATCGCGGGAGCCAGCGTGTTGCGAATCGCGACGGAATGGCTGGTATCTTCGAACGCGATGTTCGTCCGTTCGATCTCCATCGGCGCGTCGCTCGCCGCCGTCGTGCTCATGCCCGCGGCCTGTGCGTCGTTCAGCTCCGACAACGCGCCTGTCACCGGATCGAGCGAAGGGGGCGCGGCCGACGAAGCGGGAAGTGGAGCCGAGGGTGGAGTGGCGACGACCGACGGTCCAGCGACCGAAGGCAGCAGGTCGACCACGCCCGTCGAGCTCTCGAGCGGCTACGGTAACCTTCGCGCGATCACGGCAAGCGAGACCGACGTCTTCTTCGTCGACCAAGCGAACGGCGGCGGCGTCTTCAGCGTGCCGATCATCGGCGGCAGTCGCACCGTGCTGTCGACCGGCGGTGCACCGTCGTCGATCGCCGTCCTCGGCAACTACGTTTACTGGACCGATCCCACCACGCGGACCGTGGTGCGCATGCCCGTCGGGGGAGGCACGCCAAACGCGACGACTCCGGAGCCTGGTGCCGATCCTCCCCCCACCATCGTCGTGACCGCGACCAACGAGGTCGTCACCCTCATAGGGAGCAACAGTGCCAAGGCTGGCAGGATCGACCGGTACGCGGTCGATCTGCCGCCCTCACCCATGGCGATCATCAGCGGCATCACGAACCCGTTCAGCATCGCCGCCTTCGGCAGCTCCTTCTACTGGACCGAAGGCGGTCAGGGCTTCGTTGCGACCGTCGACGTCGCCACCGCTTCGCGCAAGGCGCTCTTCCAGGAGGGCGATCCGGAGGGCATCGCGGCGGATGCCGCCGGCGTGTACTGGACGGTTCCATCGCAGGGCACGATCCGCGGCTCTCTCGACGGCAAGAGTGCCATCACGCTGGCGTCCGGCCAAAACGTGCCCCGCTCGATCGCCGGCGACGGCACGTACGTCTACTGGACGACGCTCGACAACGAGCTGCGCCGCGCCGGACACATCGACGGCGGCACGTCGTCGGTGTTCGCGAGTGGCTTCATGGCCATCAGCGAGATGCACGTACGCGGCGTCGCGGTGACTTCGAAGTACGTGGTGTGGCTCACTGCTGACGGCAAGGTCCTCCGCCTCGACAGCAAGTGACGCGTCACGGCAGCGGCGGGAGCATCTCCGGCGAAGGCGCTGCGCCGAGCGGAGTCGTCGGCTCCGGCGACGGTGACGTCCCCGGCTTCGTCAGCGCTGCTTGCGCTTGCGCGTTCGGGCTCGTGGCCTGCGCCGGCCCGGGGACCCACACGACGACGCGATCGCCCACGGCGAGCGGCTCCGAGCGGCCGCGGCGATTGATGCGCTCCATCAAGTTGGTGGTGACGCCGTGCTGCTTGCCGATCGACTCGAGCGTATCGCCGGACTTCGCCGTCACGACGAGGCGACGGCGGCCCTTCTCGTCCCAGTGGTGGAAGAAGTCGTCGGTGCCGGCGACGACCGTGCGGACGTCGCTCTCGCCGAGGACGACCGCCCGGGCGAGATCGGCGTCGCTCGGCGCGAAGACCTGCATGGTCATGCCTTCGACGAGACGCGCGGACGGGTCGATGTCGTTCCAGCGGCGGAGCTCGTCGGGCGTGACCTTGAAGGTGGCGCAGACGTCACGCACGGTGTCACCGACCTGCACGCGATAGAACACGCGCTTGCGATCGGGATACACGAACACGTCCTGCGGCACGACCACGACGGGCTTGTCGCCGGCCTTGCGAGGATCGACCTGTCGATCGCTGACGGTCGTGACCGCGGCGGCCGCATCGCTCGTCGGCGTCGTCTTCGGGACGAGCAGGATGGTTCCGCCGCGAACCACCTCGCCGGGCGTGATGGCATTGAGCTCGACGAGCTTGCTCACGGAGACCTTGCGCGCCTGCGCGATCTGCTCGAGCGTCTCGCCGAAGCGAACGACGTAGCGCTCCATGACGGGCTGCTCGCGCTTCGCCTTCGCGAGGTTCTGCGTGCAGCCGCCGGCCTTGCCGGTGGGGACCTTTACTGCCCAATCATCTTGTGCGCCGCTGGTTTGTCCGGCGGTTCCCGACGGAGGCGTGCGCGATGCGCGCAGCTCGGGGTTGAGCTGCTCGACCTCCTTGGTCGTCACGCCGCAGGCCGAGGCCACGGTGGAGAGCGCGATCCCGGGGCCGACGGGGACGTCCTCGCCCTCGAGCGGCGGCTCGACGGTCACGTCCTGATAGCCGAACGCTGCGAGGTTCCGCGCGACGATGGCCGCGGCGAGGATCTTCGGAACGTAAAGCGTGGTCTCCCACGGAAACGAGCCTTCGAGCTTCGCGAGCGCCCAGTAGTCGTTCGTGTTGTAGCGACGCACCGCGGAGAGGACGCCGCCGTAGCCCATGTTGTAGCCGGCCATCGCCAGGTCCCAGCTGCCGAAGCGGCGATAGAGGTCGGCGAGGAAGTCGGCCGCAGCCTCGGTCGATGCGGGGAAGCTCATTCGCTGATCGACCCAGCGATCCTGTGAGAGCCCGTAGATCTTTCCCGTGTCCGGCATGAACTGCCAGAGGCCCATGGCGCCGACCGGCGAACGCGCGATCGGCTCGAAGCCGCTCTCGATCATCGCGAGCCACGTGAGGTCCTCGGGGAGGCCCTTCTTGCGGAACACCTTGCGGATCGACTCGCGGTAACGACCCGAGCGACGCAGCCATGTCGTGAGCGTCGAGCGACCGCGCGGATCGTCCTTGAAGAACTCGAGGTACTTCACGACGCGCGCGTCCCAGCGAATCGGGAGGTCCGGCATGTCGAGCTTCGACAGCCAGGTCATGTCCCTCACGCCGTCGTTGGCGGGCGGCGCGCTGGCCGGAGGCACCGGCGAGAGACCGGAGGCATGGACGCGCGGGCGGTCCTCGCTGGTCGCGACCGGGAACGGCAGCTCCTGCGGCCACTGCGAACCGAGGCTCGGCGAAGCGGGCGGGAACAGCTCACGTTCGGCGGCATGCAGCGCGCGGAGCTCCGGCGTGTCGGCGCCGACGGACGTGTCGTCGAGCGTCGGACCGCCCGCGACCTGACGGCGAACGTTGGTGTCCTGCGTGCGCGACGCGGTCTTCGCGGCCGACGATGACGACGACGATCCGTTCTTGGCGGCGGGCGTCGTCGAACCGTGCGGGCCCTTCGAGGACGAGGACGGCGATGACGGCTTGCTCGCGGGCTTGGTGCTCGGCGATGAAGGAGGCGGGCTCGTCGTCGAAGGCGGCGCAGCCGAAGCCGGCCCGACGGCGACGACTGCGACGGTCACGACAAAGGCGATCGGCAGGACGCGGCGACGGCGGGGGCCCATGTCCGGAGCATTCCCACTTCAGCAAGCGCGCGTCAAATTCGCAGCGCGTGCCTTTATTTTGGCCATTTCGCGCTTCGTCTCGCGCGGCGCACAGCGCGCACGTGCGGCGCGCGTTGGGTGCGACCTGCGCGCGACGGTCAGTGCTTCAACCAGATCGTCTTGGTCGGATCGCGCTGCGCAGACGTCGGCGCATGCGCGCCGGGAGCGTCGATGAACTCGAGTCCGTCCGCGGGCTTGGCGTCCGCCGATGCCGTCGCGCCGCTCGTCGATGAAGCAGCCGGTGCACGTGCCGACGGCGGAGTCGCAGACGGGTTGCCGCCGAGATCGGTGTCCTCGCCTTCGCCACCGGGCAGCGCGGGGAGGAGCGCGACGTCGAAGCCCACGGGCACGTGGTAGATCTCGGTCGTCGGCGGGTAGAAGTCGGTCGCTTCTTCCTTCTTGCTCGTGCCGTCCGGGTACTTCAGTAAGCGCGAACGCTTGATGCGGTAGCCCTTGATGCCGTGCTGCTTCACGAGGACGGTCTTGCCGGAGAGCGTCGGCTCCTCGACGACCTTGCGCTTGTACGCGATGGTCGAGACGAGCTCGCGGCCGAAGGCGACGTCGACGGGGCGCATCTTTCCGAGCAGCTCGATACGCAGCTTGTTCCCTTCGGTCTTCGCGTGCACGACGACCGGGAACGGGTGCGGGTTGCGGACCTTGAGGTCGACGCTGGGGAAGACGACCGTCGAGTCGAGGCCCATCGGGATGTACGCGCTCGGTCGCGAGTGCGGGAGGCGCTCGAGGACGTCGAAGCCCGCGAAGAACGCCGCGGCATGGAAGGTCGACGCGGCCTGACAGGTACCGCCGCCGACGCCCTCGACCATCTCGCCCTTGAAGATCTCCCAGCTCTTCGCGAAGCCGTTCGACTCGCTGCGCTCCCCGACGACGGTGTTGAAGCTGATCATCTCGCCGGGCGAGATCACGAGGCCGTCGAGCTTCTGCGAGGCGTTGTCGATGTTCTTGCCGCGACGCTTCTGCTCGCCGCCGCGTGAGAAGAACGTCTCGTACTCGGCGAGCACCGTCGAGATATCGAGGTTCTTCAGGAACGCAGCGGAGATGCGCGGAGCAAACGTCGCGATCGGCAGCTCGACGCGATCGCTCTTGTCTCCACGGGCATGCCGCTCGCGCGCGAACGTCTCGACGCGTGCGACGGTGGCGTCGGGATCGATGTAGGTTCCATCCTTCTCGGGGATGGTGGCGTGCTTGTCGAGGTCGAGCCGCGCGGAGATGGCCTCGGTGTCGGTCGTCTCCTTGAGCGCGTCGAGCTTCGGGAACGCGAGCGCGCGATCGATCGACACGATCAGGGGCACGTCGATCTGCCCGGCGCGCGCCTCTTTCACGAGCTCGGCGCGGGTCCATGGATCCGCGTCCTTGCCGATGCGCGTGGCGACGGCCACCGTCTCGTCGACGTCGACATGGAGCCCGAGCTCGCCGAGCGTCGTGGTGAGCACCGGCTGATCGGCGCCGGGCATCGCGAGCTCGACCTTGCGCGCAGCGAGCGTGGCCGCGCGGGCTTCGACGAACGCGCGGACCTTCGGGGCGTCGGCACCCTCGGGCACGCGCTCACCGTCGATGACGAGGCCCGGAACGACATAGCCGCGCGGCAGGTAGTGGGCCGAGAGGCCGGCGCCTGCGCCGCCCACGGTGAGAAGGAGCGCAGCGACGATCCCGCTACGAAGACCCCACGATCGCCCGCGACCACGCGTCGCGCGACTCGACAAATCTGGCGATGGACCTCGAGGAGGACTCGACGACGGCCGTACGTAGATCGCAGCGGGCGGCCCGATCGGGGCCGCGCCGGGTCGCACATGTGGGTTCGGCGGCGGCGGGAAGGACATGCTCGTGAAACGCTCGTGCAAGTATCGGTCATCCACGCCCAAATCCCAAGGGCAGGACGCGTCCGGTCGCACGAACCGTCGATCCTCGTGTGCGCCGAGGCGGTGTATCATCCCCGGACCGGTCAGCCCTTGAAGACCTGCACGCAGTGCAAGATGCGGTACCCGAACGAAGCAACGTTTTGCTTCGTCGAAGGGGCCGCGCTCGTCGAGCTCCCCGATCCGCGGATCGGCACGCTGCTTGCGGGTCGCTACGTCGTCGAGGCGGTCATCGGCGAAGGCGGCATGGCGACCGTCTATCGCGCGCGGCACAAGCTGGTCGACCGACCGGTCGCCGTGAAGATCATGAACCCGATGCTCGCGAGCGATCCCATCGTCCGCGAGCGGTTTCGGCGTGAGGCTCGGAGCGCGCAGAAGCTCGCGCACCCGAACATCATCGAGATCTTCGACCAGGGCGATACCGAGGACGGCACCTGCTACATCGTCATGGAGCTGCTGCGCGGCGAGTCGCTCGCGGCCGTCGTCTCCCACGGGCGGCTCGAGGTCGATCGCGCCATCAAGGTGATGATCCAGATCGCGCGCGGCATCGCCCGTGCGCACGATCTCGAGGTCATCCATCGCGATCTCAAGCCCGAGAACATCTTCCTGTGCCGTCGCGACGACGGCTCCGACCTCGTGAAGCTGCTCGATTTCGGCATCGCCAAGAGCCGTCATGACTCTCGCCTCACCGGACAAGGCGAGCTGTTTGGAACGCCGCAGTACATGGCGCCGGAGCGCATCCTCGGCAACGACACCGGTGGCTCGAGCGATCTCTACGCGCTCGGCGTCGTCTTCTTCGAGATGCTGAGCGGCGAGCTTCCGTTCAACGCGCCCGACGTCGCGACGTTCTTCGTGAAGCACATGAACGAGCCCGCGCGCTCACTCTCCGCGCTCAACGCTCGCGTTCCGCAGGTGCTCGACGAGCTCGTCGCCAAGCTCCTCGCGAAGGATCCCAAGGATCGCCCGATCGACGCGCACCGCGTCCACGCCGATCTGCTCGAGCTGCTTCGCGAGCGCGAGGTCGCCGCTCCGCCCACCGCCGAGGCCGAGCCGCTCAGCGTGGCCGCGCCGATCACGCTCGCGGCAGGCGCCGCCGACCAGTGGGCGCGTCGCATCTTCGTCCTGGAGCAGATGCTCTCGCGCGCCTTTGGGACCAAGCAGCGCGCGCCCGGCGATCTCACGGGGCTGCTCGACGAAGTGAACACGCTCGTCCGCGAGCTGGTGAAGCTCCGCGCCGAGAGCATGGATGCCCAGCGCTCACTCGAAGAGATCGATCTGCGCGGTCGCGAGAAGCGCGCGCAGCTCGGCTTCGCGATGGACCAGCTCGGCGTCGACGGCTCCAAGGCGAAGGAGGATCTCCGCGCCGCGCACGACGCGCAGAAGCACGCCGAGGACGAGTGCACGAAGGCGCGTGGTCGCTTCGAGCTCGCGCACAAAGAGGTCGTGATCTGGGAAGGCCGCTCCGGCTTCCTCGAGCCGTGGAGCGACCTCGCGCAGGCCTACCGCAACGTCGCCGACTCGGTCGACGAGTGGAATGCCTATCGCGGCGAGGAGAAGCGATCGCACGAAGCCGCGGAGGTCGCCGAGCGGAACGCGACCGATCTCGATTTCCAGATCCGCGAGCTGCGCGCCGCGCTCGAGAAGCACGAGAAGGATCTCGACGACGAGCGCGCCAAGTGCCGCGAGCGCATCGAGTCGAACGGCAACGCCGCGGACACGATGGAGAGCCAGCTCCTCGATCTGACGACGCGCTTCTGCCAGCCGCTCCGCGGTCGCACGGAGCTCGCTCCGCTCTTCAAGGAGCTCGAGATGGAAGCCGCCGCCGCCTCCGCCGCGTAAGTCATGTCGACCTCGCCTCCGCCAAGCTCGCTGACGTCGGGTCAGATCGACCAGGTCGTCGCCGACCTCCTCCGCGGCGGCGACAAGCGCACGAAGGACGCGGCCGCCGAGAGCAGCTTGCCCGAGGCTCCGGCGCCGGTGCACGTCGTCTACGGAGGCGCGCATCTCTAGCGCGCCGATTCTCCGGTGAAGCTCGCGAAGATCGCGCGCGCAGCGATGGACACCTGGGGCACTGACGACGGCGCATTCGCCACGCTGATGGGATTGCGTAGCGGCAAGGACGCCACGCTGCCCGCCGAGCTCGCGCGACGTGTCCGCGAGAAGCTCGCGCGCGATGCCGTCGAGAAGACCTGCATCGACTTCGAGGACGGCTACGGACTGCGACGCGACGACGAAGAGGACGCCGACGCCGTTCGGGCTGCGGGAGAGCTCGCCCGTGCGCCGCGAACGCCGCGTCCGATCATCGGCATTCGCATCAAGGCTTTCGATCTTCCGACGGCGCGTCGCGCTGCGCGAACGCTCGATCTGTTCCTCACCACGTTGCTTCGCGAGCGCGGTGAGCTGCCGTCGGGCTTCACCGTCACGCTCCCCAAGGTGACACGCGGCGCGGAGGTCACCGCGCTCGCCGAGCTGCTCACGACGCTGGAAGAGGGGCTCGGCATCCCGACGGGCCTCATCGGGATCGAGCTGATGGTCGAGACACCGCGAGCGCTCGTCGACGCGGACGGTCGCATCGCGCTGCCCGCGCTGGTGGCGGCCGCGCAAGGTCGTTGCGTTGCCGCGCATCTCGGTGCGTACGATCTCACCGCGAGCCTGGGCGTGACCGCCGGAGCGCAGCGCCTCGATCATCCGGCGTGCGATCTCGCGCGCCTCCTCATGCAGATGGCGCTCGCCGGCACGGGAGTGACGGTGGTCGACGGCGCGACGACGGTGCTGCCGATCGCGACGCATCGAGAGACAGCCGGCGCTCCGCTCACCGATGCGCAGCGCGCCATCAACGCAGGCGACGTGACCTCGGCGTGGGCGCTGCACGCAGCGGCCGTGACGCGCGCGCTCGAGCTCGGCATCCACCAGGGATGGGACCTGCATCCCGCGCAGCTGCCGGCACGTTACGGCGCGGTCTACGCGTTCTTCCTCGCCGAACGAGCGGCGATGGCCGCGCGATTGCGGGCCTTCGTGGCGAAGGCGACGCAAGCGACGCGCTCGGGACAGGTCTTCGACGACGCGGCCACCGGTCAGGGGCTGCTGAATTTCTTCGTGCGTGGCGTCGCGTGCGGAGCGCTCGGCGACGACGACGTTCGCGCCACCAGCCTCTCTCTGGACGAGCTGCGCGCGCGCTCGTTCACGCGCATCGTCGCGGCGCGGAGCGGTCTGCCACCCGGCTGCTAACATCGAGTTATGGTCGCCCTTCGTTCCTTCGGCGTGCACCTCGTCGCCATCGTCGCGTGCGCGATGGCAGCCTGTGGGCCGAAGGGCGGACCGTCAGGAGCCGGCTACGCCGGCGGCGCGGATCCCGGGGATGACGGATCGGCCCAGGTGGAGACCATCCGCGAGCGCATGCCCGATGGATCGATCCGCACGACCACCATCACGAAGCGCAAGGTGGCAGCGCCGGCACCGCCACCGCGACCCGCCGATCCGTGGCCGGGCAACCCTCTCGTTCGGTACAACGTCGAGCAGGTGAACGTGTATCGCGCGCGCGGCGGGTTACCTCCCCTCCTCTACGACGCGCGTCTCAGCTCCTTCGCGGCGGCCGGCTCGCAGCGGCTCGCGCGCGATCATGTCCCGCACGCCAACTTCGCGGAGAACGCATCGGGTCAGCACTTCGGCTCGCGCAGCGCCGAGAACCAGGGCGACCCGGGCGGCGTACCGTCGATGGATG
>JAXDMI010000795.1:0-2821 GCA_034666145.1 Myxococcales bacterium
CAAGACGCTCCTTCGCGGCATCGGCAGCGCGATCGTCGGCGGCGAGATGATCCGGCGCATGGCCGAGCCGTTCCGCGGGACCGTGGAGCTCGACGACGGCACGATCTGGGAGGAGCGCGACTACCTCTCGGTCGCCGGCGGCACCATCGATCAGATCGGCCTGAATTTCAGGCCATTCCATCGCTACGGCGAGCAGCCCGGCCGCTTCCACGTGCTCGGCATCCACACGTCGCCGATGGGCTTCGTGACGCAGCTTCCGCGCATCTGGCGTGCGGCCCCGATGCAGCCCGGCCACACCTTCGAGGCGACCTCGACGAGCGTGACCATCCGCTCGCCGAAGAGCCCGATCCGTTACATGGTCGACGGCGATCTGCACGAATGCGACGGCCCGCTGCACGTCTCGATCGGCCCCCGCGTCCGCATCGTCGTCGGCACCTGACCCTGGGTCATTTCGCGTCGAATGACCCTGGGTCATTTCGCCCTGCCTGACCCTGGGTCATTTCGCGTCGAATGACCCTGGGTCCGGCTTGGCTCCGTCGATCGGCGAACTAAGGTGCGACGCTGGGGCGTTTTACGGGCGCGGTCTTGCGCGATCTCAAGCTCCTCTTTACCGTGAGGGCCGATGTTACGTCCGGGGGCCATACTGAAAGCGATCCTGCCCGCGCTGCTCGCGCTGGGGCTGCTCGCTCGTGCACCCGCCGCGCAGGCCGACACGCTGACGAGCACGGAGTCGTCGCGCCTCACGCATGGCGAGACCGTCATCCGCGAGCACACGTGGGAGCCCGGCTACTCGGCGCGCTACATCGGCGGCGTCACGTACACGGTCGTCGATGCCACCGCGCCCGAGACCTCGGGCCTCCTCGAAGACGTCGCGACGTTTCGCCGTGTGTTGCCGCAGACGAAGCGTGTTCGCCTCGTGAGCATCGAGCCGAACGGCGATCGCCTCGTCGAGCTCGTCCAGGGCAACGCACTGGTGGAGGCCACGTACACGCTTCGCGTGCGTACCTATCCCGCGCGACGCGAGGTGCGCTTCTGGCTCGAGACCAAGCTCCCGCACGAGATCGACGACGCCTTCGGCTACTTTCGCGTCGAGCCGTACACGGGTTCGTCCGGCGAGCCGCAAACGCTGCTGACGTACGCGATCCTCGTCGACATCGGACCCGGCATCGTTCGCGACCTGTTCGAGGAGCGCGTGCGCGCGGCGTTGCTCTCCGTCCCGCAGCTGGTGCGTCGTTACGTGGCGGAAGTCCGGCATCCTTGATACTAGGGCTCTAGTCGCTGATGTTCGGACGGGTCTCTGCCATCGCCATGAACACGTACCGCGAGGCGGTCCGTGCGCGCGTGCTCTTCGGTCTGCTCGCCCTCGCGCTGGCCACCTCGATCTACTCGCTCGTGATCGCGGCCATGTCGGTCCGGCAAGAGATGCGCATCGTGGCCGACATCGGCGCGGCGTCGATGTCCCTCTACGCCGTCTTCGTCTCCGTCATCCTCGGCGCGACGTCGCTCTATCGTGAGCTCGAGCTCAAGACGATCTTCCCCATCCTCACGCGGCGCCTGCGCCGCCACGAGTACGTGGTGGGCAAGTACTTCGGCATCTTCGCGACGCTCCTCGTCTTCATCGCCATCGACGGCGCCGCCATCCTCACCATCATGGCGATCCAGTCGACGAAGCACCTGTCGCTCACCATCGGTGCGGGCCTCGGGATGTTCGTCGTCCTCGGCATTCTCTTGTGGCGCGCCACGTATTCGCGGGTGTTCGTGCTCCTGCCGTGGTCGGTCGCGCTCTTCCTCGTGATGATGCTGCTGTGCGACGGCGCGTCCGCCGAGCGGCAGGTCGTCGTCGCCTCCGCGTTGCTCACGCTGGCCGAGGTGGCGATCGTCGGCGCCATCGCGATGGTCTTCTCCGCGTTCTCGTCACCGTTCCTCACGGCGGTGTTCACGGCGTGGCTCTTCATGATCGGGCGGTCGGCGGACACGCTGGCGAACATCCCGGAGCGCGTCTTCGGGAGCACCGTGCGAAGCATCGGCATCGTGCTCGCGAAGATCGTTCCCAACCTCAACTTGTACGTCCCCGCGCGGCCGCTCCTCCTCGGGCAGATCGCGGCCGTGCCGGTCTGGAGCTACGTCGGGCGCGCGTGGATGAACGCCGTCTTCTACGCGGCAGTGCTCCTGACGCTGAGCGCGTTCATCTTCCGCAAGCGCGACTTCACGTGACCTCGATCGGACGCGCGCGCGCACTCCTCGCGGTCGCGCTCGTCAGCCTGGTCGCGATCGGAGTCGCGTGGGCGGGACGCATCGCGGAGGGCCGGCGCGCCCTCGCCGAGGCCGATTCGGCGCTCGAGCGCGGCGACGTCACCGAGGCGATCCTTGCTGCGCGTATCGCCGGTGAAGCACGCTGCCCGGGGTGCACTGCGCCCGACGAAGGCTTCGCGCGCCTCGAGAAGATCGCGCGCGACGCCGAGGCACGAGGCGACGACGCCACGGCATTTGCGGCCTGGCGTGCAACGCGGGCGGCGCTCCTCGCGACGGCCGTGGCCAGCACCACGTCGACGCGCCGCGCGCATGCGGACGCGGAAATCGCGAGGTTTGCGCATCGTATCGATGCCGCCGCCGTGGCGGCCGGCGCGACGCCGACCCCGGCTGCCGCCGAAGATCGCGTGCGCGCGGCACTGAACGAGAGCGACGTCCCGGGCGCGGCCACGTTCGCGCTGATCGGCCTGGGCGGCATCGTCTTCCTCGCGGCGGGCGCTCGTTTCGCTACGTCGAAGACGAAGCGCAGCGTGACCGAGCTCGGTCTCGCTCTGGCCGGCGCCGCCGTCGC
>JAXDMI010000796.1:0-8249 GCA_034666145.1 Myxococcales bacterium
CGCGAAGAGGCCGACGAGCGGCGCGCCGAGGAGCGACAGCCCGATGATCGCGTTGTCACGGCTCGCCGGTGGCCATGCGCGCTCGAGGCGCTCCTCGTCGAGCCGCCGTTCGTCGAACCGCACCACGAGAGCGCTCGCCGTCACCACGACGGCGAACGACGCCACCAGGATCAGGACCTCATAGGGGTTCTCCGGCTGCTCGTGATTCACGGCTCGCGCCTACAGCGGTCCTTCGGTCAGCCCGTGGACGAACTGGCGCACGTGCGGCGCCGTGCTGTTCTGCGCCTCCGCCGTGCTGCCGTCGAAGATGAGCTGGCCGCGGTACATCATCCCCACGCGATCGGTCACCGTGAGCAGGCGATCGAGATCGCTCGAGACCATGATCACGGTGGCGTTCTTCGCGCGCTGCTCTTCGCGGAGCAGCTCGAAGATCTTCTGCGACGTCACCGGGTCGAGACCCGCCGCCGGCTCGTCGTAGAGCACGATCGACGCTTGCGCGATGGTGGCGCGGGCCACGCCGATCCGCTTTTTCTGGCCTCCCGAGAGCCCGGCCGGCATGCGATGGCCGAAGCCGGTCATCGCCACGCACTTGAGGCGCTCCTCGACGCGGATCGCGATCTCGCTCTCCGGGAGGTTGGTCAGGCGGCGCAGCGGGAACGCGATGTTGTCGTCGACGGTGAGATGATCGAAGAGCGCGTTGTTCTGGAAGAGCATGCCCACCTTGAGGCGCATCTTCTGGAGCTCGAGCTCGGACGACTGCGTCACGTCCTGGCCGTCCACGAAGATGGAGCCTTCATCGGGCCTCATGAGGCCGACGATCATCTTCAGGAGCACGCTCTTGCCCGCGGCGCCCGGACCGATGAGCCCATAGAGGCAGCCCGACGGAACGTTCAGCGACACGCCGCGCAGGACGTGGTTCGGCGGTCCGCCGCCCGACGGACGGAACGACTTCGAGACGCCGTTGATCCGGATCACGACGGCGGACCGAGACCGGGACCGACGCCGCCTCCGCCCGGTCGGACGCTGAGCGCGCCCGAGCCCGCACCGCGACCATGCGCTCCTGCGGCCTTCGCTCGTTCGCTCTCGGCGTGCTCGCGTTGCAGCCGCGCGACCTTCGCGTAGAGGCCGAGCGTCGCCCCGGCGAGCGCGAGGATCAGCAGCACGAGACCGGCGAGCGCGATCTTCAGCGTCGTCATCGAGCTGCGTGCGACCGCGATCGGACCGACGTGACCGACGTCCGGACGACCGCCGCCCGGACGCGCCGCGTGAGGAATGAACACCACCACGACGTCACTCGCGGCGAGCGACGGTGCACCGCCGGCGATGAGGCGTTGCACCGACTCGGGGGCGAGGGGAGGCGTCGTTCCGCGATGCTCGACCAGCACGCTCGCGCTCGCCTTGGGCTGCGGGCCGTCGCGAAGCATGTCGCGCGCGGGGAGGTTCAGATGGACGCGCGCCGCGAGGACGCCCTCGATGCTGCCGAGCGTGCGCTCGAGCTCACCGGCAAGACCCGCCACGAGCTGCGCCTGTTCGGCGGCCTGGCTCGGCACGAGCTGTCCGCGATCGGCGGCGTCGAGGAGCCCGCGGCTCTTCACGCGCGGGAGCTGCTCGTCGGCCATGGTCGCGAGCGCGCGGCCGGAGTCGTCGCGCGGGACGGTGACGCGAAAGCGCCCCTCGACCGTGGGATCGGCCTCCTTCACGGCGTCGATGCCGGCCTGATCGAGCGCGACGACGACGCGATTCGCGTCGGTCTCCTCGAGGCCGGCCGCCACCGGGACGGCGCATCCGGCAAGGCCGGCGAAGGCCATGGCGACGATGAGGCAACGAACGGAGGCGGCGAAGCGACGCATTCTCGTGTCGCTGTATATCACGGGCGCCGAGCGGTCAGGGGAGCCTGGTGCGCGCTCCCCATACACGGAAACCATGGCGCGAACGCCTCGTGAGGTTCGCGCGCAGGGCAGGGGGTGAGGCGAGGTACACTTGGCAGGTGGCGGAAGAGCGCGTAGGCAAGCCGCCCGTCCCTCCCGGGGAAGAGGCGACCCAGAGCTTCCCGCTCGTCGCGCCGCCGAGCGGCTCGATGCGCGCGGCGCCCACCGCCGGCGATCGCGTCGGCAAGTACGTCATCGACAGCATCCTCGGTCGTGGCGGCATGGGCATCGTCGTCGCGGCCCGTCACGAGGGCGCGGGCCGCGAGGAGCTCGTCGCCATCAAGCTGCTCCATCCCAAGGCCGCGAAGGACGCCGTGCAGGTCGAGCGCTTCGTGCGCGAGGCGCGCTCCACGGTCCGGATCAAGAGCGAGCACGTCGTGCGCGTGCTCGATGCCGGCGCCGAGGAGGCGACGGGATCGCCGTTCATCGTGATGGAGTTCCTGCAGGGGCGAGACATCGCGTACGTCCTCGCCAACTTCGGGCCGATGCCGCCGCAGACAGCTGTAGATTACATCATTCAGATCTGCGAAGCGACGGCGGCCGCCCACGCGCTCGGCATCGTGCATCGCGATCTCAAGCCGTCGAACTTCTTCCTCACGCATCGCCCCGACGGCACGGCCCTCGTGAAGGTCCTCGACTTCGGAATTTCGAAGGCGGCGCAGCTCGACGGCATGCCCGATCCGCGCCTCACCGAGACGCAAGCGGTGTTCGGCTCGCCCACGTACATGTCCCCGGAGCAGATTCGGAGCTCCAAGAACGTCGACCAGCGCAGCGACATCTGGTCACTCGGCGTCGCGCTCTTCGAGATGCTCACGCGCAAGCTCCCGTTCGTCGCCGACAACGTCGCGGGGCTCCTCGCTTCGGTCATCGCCGACCCGCCGTTCACCGTCTCGTACTTCCGGCCCGACGTTCCGCCCGGGCTCGAGGCCATCGTGCTCGCGTGCCTCGAGAAGGATGCCGCGCGCCGCATCGGCTCCGCCGGTGAGCTCGCGCGACGTCTCATCCCGTATGCATCGCCGGCGGGCGCGGAGCTCGCGGCGCGCGTCCAGGAAGTGCCGTCGCCGTCCGGCAGCTCGCCCAACGTCGCGCCGCAACGTCCGCCGATGCCGTCGGCGCGTCCGTCGTCGCCGTCGTCGCCGTCCGCACATTCGGCGCTGTCGCCGTCGTCGCCGTCGTGGATGCCTTCGCCACCCGCGAGCATCCCCGGGCCGCCCGTCTCGTTCGGCACCACCCACACGGATCTCTCGGCGACGGGCCCCGACGCGTTCCACGCCAGCGTGCGTCGCGGGACGGGGCGATCGCTCGCCATCGTCGCCGCTACGCTCGTGACGGTCGCCGCATTCGCCGGCATCTTCTTCTTCGCCAAGGGCTCGAGCGGCTCGCGCGCCGCCGGTGCGCAATCCGAGGCCGGACCGCCCGAGGCCACGTCGGCCACGCTGCCCCCGCCGACCTCGGCCGCGACGGCGGCCGGCACAGCCACGACGGTCCCCTCCGCCGGGAGCGCGCTCACCGCCGACGGGACGCCGATTCCGGGCGGAAGCGGCAGCGCGGCGCCCAAGATTCGCCGGCCGAAGTCGGGCGCCGGCCGTGGTCCGAAGACCGGCGCGGGCGCCCCCGACCTGGACTCGCGGTTCTGACCCGCCGCACGGTCTGCTACGTTCGTTGTCGGTGCATGCTCGTGTCCGTGCCCTGGTCTCGCGGGCGTCGATCGCGCTGTTCGTCGCGATGACGCTCGTCGCGCCTCATGCCCGGGCCGACAAGATCACGGATGCCGAAGATCTCTTTCGGCGCGCCAAGGCGCTGATGGCGCAGAACAAGCACGACGAGGCATGTCCGCTGCTCGGCGAGAGCTACCGGCTCGATCCCGGCATGGGCACCTTGCTCAACCTCGCGCTCTGTCACGAGCGCATCGGAAAGACCGCGTCGGCGTGGGGCGAGTTCCGTTCCGTCGAGCAGCAGGCGCGCGCCGCGTCGCCGCCGAACGAGAGCCGCGCGCGCTTTGCTCGTGACCACGCCGAGAAGCTCCAGGCTCGGCTCTCGCGCGTGAAGATCACGGTGCCCACCGAGTCGCGCGTCCCTGGTCTCGTCATCAAGGTGGACGGCGAGGCGAAGGGCGAGCCGCTCTGGGCGGGCGTGCCCGTCGACCCCGGAACGCGGGTCGTCGAGGCGTCGGCCACCAACAAGAAGCCGATCGTCATGAAGGTGAAGATCGACGACGAGGGCGTGCTCCAGAACGTCACCATCCCCGTGCTCGCCGACGTGCCGGTCGCGGCGACGCCGACGGGTCCCGCGGGCGGCGGCGGCATGGCGGAGGTCGAGGAGTACGCCGCGAATCGCGCGCGACGCACCACCGGCTACGTCATCGGCGGCATCGGCATCGCGACCCTCGCGGTGGGCGTCGTGTTCGGCGTCGCCGCGATCGTCAACTCGAACGAGGCGAAGAACTGCTCGCCGTGCACACGTGGGTCGAGCGACGCTGCCGCGAGCGATCAAGCGACCGATCGCTCACTCGTCTTCGCGAACATCTCCAACGTGACCGTGCCGCTCGGCCTCGTGGGCTCCGCGGTGGGCGCCTATCTCGTCCTCACCTCCGGGCCCGGCCACAAGGTGGCGCTCGCGCCGGTAACGACGCCCACGAGCGCGGGCCTCTCCATGAGCGGCGCGTGGTGATGCGATGAAGCGCAAGGTCGCCGTCGCCTCGATCGTGCTGGGATTCACGGTGCTCGCGTGCCAGGTCGTCGCCGGCATCGAGCGCGTGGAGAAGACCGAGCCCGAGGTCCCGGACACGGGCCCCGACGTCCTCGCCGTCGACAGCGCCATCCCCGATCCGTGCGCGCACGTGCGTCCGCCGCCGAAGCCGGCCGTCGACGACGCACCCAACGACAAGGTCCCCGACATCTATCTCGCGATGCATCATGTCGACCTCGCGCCGTCGATGACGAACGTCATGGCGCCGGGCTTCGATCTCGATCAGTCCTGCACGTGCGACACGCGCCGCGGCTCTGCGTTCGACGGCGGAGCCTCGTGCACCACCGGCGCGAAGCCGTTCTGCGACTTCGACGGCGGCGTCGACAACCAGATCTTCGCCTTCGCGCGCGACTACGCCGGCTTCATCGACGTGGACCAAGCCGCCAACATCAACGGTCGCATCGCGTCGGGTCATCAGAGCGTGATCCTGGTGATCAAGGACTACAACGGCCGGGCCAACGACTCCGCCGTGTCGTTCGGGACGTTCAGCTCCGAGGGCATGCTCGAAGGCGCGACGTGTCCCGGCTCGACGACCGCTGCCGACGGCTACACGACGCCGGGTTGGTGCGGCGAGGACAAGTGGACGGCGTCATCGACGACGGTCGACGGCACCAGCGGGCTCTTCGTCCCGCGATCGGTCGGCACGGGCTACGTGACGAACTACCAGTTCGTGGTCGAGCTCAACAACCCGGCGACGGTGCCGTTCGCGGGATACCGCCTCGCCGTTGGCTCGCCGATCTCGAGCGGTCATCTCGTGCCGCTCGACGGCACGCTCATGCCCGTCGACACGTCGGCCGGTCCGGCGCTCGACCAGATCAAGTACTGGCGCGTCGAGAACGCGGTGCTCAGCGGACGCATCCCGGTCACCGATCTCCTCGCGGCCGTCGGCACCATCGTCGTCTCCGGGACCGACGGAGGCCCGATGAAGCCGCCGCTCTGCACGACGCCGACTTTCGCCCAGGTGAAGACCGCGCTCTGCGGACAGATCGACATCAACGCGAGCAAGTCGCTCGACTTCATCCCCGGCGCCACGTGCGATGCGATCTCGGTGGGCATCGGATTGACTGCCGACTCGGTGCGCGTCCAGACGGTCGCGCCCGCGGTGACCACGACGAATGCGTGCTACCCCAGCCCCGACGGCGGTGGTCCCATGGCCGCGCCGCCCGGCGTCAACTACCGCTGCCCATGACGATGTCCGTGGGCCGTCGCACCGTCGCAGTAGAGCCCGCGAAGAACTCCTGTTGCCCTCGTCTCTGCCCAATGCTAATCGGCCTCGGCCGCGTGACGGTGAGGCTCGCTCGTGACGAGCGCCCCGTGAAATCGCGTGCTCGCGTGCTGTCTGCGTCATCACCCGTTAAACGCTCCTGAAACGTTCAGGCCAGGGCCATTCGGCCTCACGAAAGGCGCGCCCAGAGAGGCGCGACGCTCATTTGGAATCTCGCGAAGATCGCGAACCTCGCTCGACTCCGTTCACGGAAGCGCTGAGCCAGCTCAACGATCGGGCCCTTCGGAGGCTCTTGGGCGCTCGCGCGTTCCTGCGAGGCTACGACTACGTCCGCCGCCAGGCCGTGACCGACATCCTGATGGAGGAGCTCTCCGCGACCGGCAAGGTTCGCGGGACCGACCCCGAGCCGTACGCGGTGAAGCTCCAGGTGACGCCGTCGGGCTTCACGAGCGAATGCTCCTGCCCGGCGTTCCCCAAGATCAACGGACACTGCAAGCACGTCGCAGCCCTGCTCATCGCCCTCCGCGATCAGGTGCGCCCCAAGCAGCCTCGGCCCGAGCCCGGCACCAACGGCTCCGGTCACGGCCTCGACTCGGCCCGCTCGCTTCCCGGCGCGAGCGACGGACCCCATCCGCAGCTCGGTCCACGCAGCGATCGAGGCGGCGGTAGCGATCCGCGCATGGGCGGCATGGGCAACGACGCTCGCGGCCTCGGAAGCGACCTCCGCAGCAGCGGCGATCTCCGCCCTGTCGACGCGCGCAGCGATGCGCGCGGCAACGACCCGCGCGGCGACGACGGCCTCGGCGGCAGCCGTCGCGCGCGACGTCGCGCGCGGAAGCTCGCGGCGCAGAGGCCCGGCGGACCCGTGATGGGCGGCGTCAACGACCCGCGCGGCGGCAATGATCCGCGCGGACGTCCCGGCTTCTCGGTCGAGGGACGCGGCAGCCACGACCCGCACTCGCATCGCGATCGCGGCCACGGAGGCGATCGCGATCGCTCGAGCGGCGGCGGCGTATCGGGACACGGCGTGGATGCGTGGCTCCCCGAGCCGATGCCGCCGGCACCGAAGACCATCGAGTACCGCATGCAGGTCCGGCCCGGCGGCCTCAGCGTGTCGCTCCTCGATCCCGATGCGCGCACGCCGCTCTCGGCGACCGCGCTTCTCCAGTTCCAGGCGCAGAAGCCCACGGCCGATCGCGATGCCTTGCGCGTCCTCGCGCGCCTCGAGAACGACGGACCCCGCCGCGTCGGCACCGACGTGCGCGGTGAGGACGCCGCCGATCTCCTCCCGCTCCTCAAGGGACGGCGCGTCATCCTCGAGCCGCAGATGATGGAGCTCCGCTTCGGCGACGAGCCGCTCCGCCCGCGCTTCGATCTCGAGCTGGGTCCCGACGGGACCACCGTGCTCGTGAAGACCACGTTTCAGCGCGCGGGTGACCCGCGCAAATTCACGCTCAATCAAGGCGGCTGGTTCGAAGGCAGCCCGGGCTGGCACGTCGACGCGCAGGAGGGCTGGGCGCGCCCCATCGATCGCCGTGTTTCGCCGGGCAGCATCCGCCGTTTGATGCGGACTGCATATATCTCCGAGTCCATCGACAACCTGCCGTCGCTGATCGCGCAGGGCCTCCCGCGCGTCGCGCTCGAGGTCGGCGCCGAGCTCCCCGATCTCTCGCAGGTCGCGGACGTCGTCGACATCAAGCCCACGTTCCGGCTCCGCGCCGGCGGCGCGCTCACCGAAGCCCGCGTCTCGCTGCGCGCCGCGTACGACGACGTCGAGATCGACGTCCGCGCCGACGGTATGACGCCGCCGGTCCTCGTAAAGCCGCCGCGCGGCTCCACCGGCGAGGACGACGAGAGCAGCGGCCCGCGCCGCCTCGCTGCGAGCAAGCGCGCCACCGTCATCCGTTGCGACATCGCCGCGCAACAGGAGGCGACGAACAGCCTGCGCGCCCTCGGGCTCAAGGCCGACGAAGACGGCATGGGCTTCATCGCGCGCGGCGACGACGCCATCCAGTTCTGGACCGAAGCGGTCGGCTCGCTGCCCGAGGACTGGGACCTCTTCATCCCCGACGACCTCGTCGACGTGCAGGTCCGTACGAGCTCGCTGCAGGCGAACGCGCGCGTGTCGAGCGGCGTCGACTGGCTCTCGCTGCGCCTCTCGTTCGAGTCGGAAGGCATCGCCGTCACTCAAGAGGAGCTCGGTCGCTGCCTCGCCGAGGGCCGTCGCTACGTGCGCCTCCAGGACGGCTCGTTCGCGAAGATCGACGCCGACAAGGTGAAGGCGGTCCTCCTCCGGCAGGCCGAGATCCTCGCCACCGGCGGCGGACAGGGCAGCCGTCTCCCGCTCT
>JAXDMI010000797.1:0-3626 GCA_034666145.1 Myxococcales bacterium
CGGCTTCACGGGTCGCGAGGCCATCGTGAAGTTCGAGGGCTGCTATCACGGCCACGCCGACTTCCTCCTCGTGAAGGCCGGCTCCGGCGCGCTCACGTTCGGCGTCCCCGACTCGGCGGGCGTCCCCGTGGCCAGCGCCGCCGGCACGCTCACGCTCCCGTACAACGACATCGCCGCGCTGAAGGAGCTCTTCGCCGCGCGCGGTAAGGAGATCGCCGCCGTCATCGTCGAGCCCGTCGTCGGGAACATGGGCGTCGTTCCTCCGGAGAAGGGCTTCCTCGAGGCCATCATCGATCTCTGCAAGGAGCACGGCGCCGTCTCCATCTTCGACGAGGTCATGACGGGCTGCCGCGTCGCGCACGGCGGGATGCAGCAGCGCGCCGGCCTCCGTCCCGACATGACGTGCCTCGGCAAGATCATCGGCGGCGGCATGCCGCTCGCGGCCTACGGCGGCAAGCGCGCGATCATGGAGAAGATCGCGCCGCTCGGCCCCGTCTATCAAGCCGGCACGCTCAGCGGAAACCCCGTCGCCGTCAGCGCGGCCCTCGCGATGCTGAAGGAGCTGAACGCCGGCGTGTACGAGAAGCTCGAGAAGCTCGGCGCGCGTCTCGAAGCCGGGCTCGTCGCATCCGCGAAGAAGCGCAACGTCGAGGTCTGCGTACAGCGCGTCGGCTCGATGATCACGATGTTCTTCACGGCGGGACCCGTGAAGACCTTCGCCGACGCGATGAAGTCCGACGCCAAGCGCTTCGGTCGCTGGCACGGCGCGATGCTGAGCCGCGGTCAGTATTGGCCGCCCTCGCAATACGAGGCCGCCTTCATCAGCGCGGCTCACGACGATGCCATCATCGACGCGACGATCGCCGCCGCCGACGAGGCCCTCGCCGCCAGCGCCTGACCGCAGCAGCGCCTCGTTTCCGGCGCCGCACGCTGCGGCGCGCTCCACGTGTCATTTCGTGTCAGTGGTGATGCCGCGCGGCGCGTCCCATCGTTCATCGTGTGAAAGCCATCATCGCCGGCGCCGGCATCGCCGGCTTCCTCCACTCGCTCGCGTATCGTGCGCACGGCGTGACCATCGCGGGCGTCTTCGACCCCGATCCGCGACGCGCGCACGACCTCGCCGAGCTCCACGGCGCTCGCGCGGCGTCTACGTTCGAGGAGCTGGCCCGCATCGACGCCGACGTCGCGAGCATATGCAGCCCGCCACGCCATCACGTCGCGCAAGCCGAGGAGCTCGCGCGTGCCGATCGCGCGGTGCTCATCGAGAAGCCGGTCGCCGTCTCGCTCGACGAGCTCACGCGGCTGCGCGCGCTCCCGCGCTGCATCCCGGTGGTGCAGTGGCGCGCTGGTCGCGGGCTCCGCGCGGTGCGCGCTGCGATCGCGCGAGGAGAGCTCGGCGACGCGCCGGTGGCCTCTTGCGATCTCGCGTGGGGACGCGACGACGCCTACGTGCGCGCGCGCGACGCATCATGGGGATGTGGCGCGGTGCTCTCGATCGGGATCCACGCCATCGATGCCCTCGAGTGGGCGATCGATCGTCCGGTGAAGACCGTGAGCGGCCTCACGACGCGTCGCGCCGGCGCGTGGGCCGAGACAGGCGCCGTTGGTCTCATCGCCTTCGAGGGCGGAGCGCTCGCGTCGCTTCGCTTGTCGCTCGACGGCGGTGGCGATGCCACGCTCCTCACGTTCTGCGGCAACGACGTGACGGCGACGATCGCCGGCGGTGAGGGTGACCCCACCGGGACCTCGGTAAAATGGTCGGTTGCGCGCGGTCCCGGCTCGCACGCGCGCCTCGCCGCGCTCGCAACGCTCGAGCGCGAGACGCGCGGCTCGTTGGGCTCGCCACTCCTCGTGCCTTATGTCGGCGACGTCATCGCAGCGCTGCGCGCCGGAGCGTCACCCGGCGACACGCAGCGCATCCCGTCGATCGCCGATTGCTCGAGCGCTCACGAGACTGCGCTGCGGCTCGCCGCGTCACCGGCGGGGGTGGTCAGGGGATGAGCACCGCACGGAAGCGGACCTTGGCGGCCATCATCTTGCCGTACGCCTCTTCGGCCTGTTCGAGCTTGAACTTCTCGATGCGCGGTCGAACGTTCGTGAGCGCGCTGAACGCCATCGCCTCCTCGGAGTCGATGCTGCTGCCGCTCGGCCAGCCCGAGACGGTCTTGCCGCTGAGCAGCGAGAACACAGAGATCGGGACCGGCTCGAACGGCGCGGCGACGATGAGAAGCCTGCCGCGCGGCTTGAGGCCGTCGACGGTGCTCGCGATGGCCGCGCCATTCGGCGCCGTAGCGAGCACGAGATCGGCGCCGCCCAGCTTCTGCAGGCCTTCTGCCGCCTTCACTTTGTTGGTGTCGATGTACTCGTGAGCGCCGAGCTGGCGTGCGAGCTCCTCTTTGTCGGCACCGTTCGAAAGGGCGACAGTACGGAAGCCCATTCGCGCCGCGTACTGGATGCCGAGGTGACCCAGACCGCCGATGCCCTGCACCGCGACCGTGTCGCCGGGTCGCGCGCCGCTATTGCGGAGTGCGTTGAACGTCGTGACGCCCGCGCACATGAGTGGGCCGGCGTCGGCAGCGTCGAGCTGATCGGGGATGCGCGCCGCGGCGATGTGGGGAACGACCGCGTACTCGGCGTATCCGCCGTCGAAGCTGATGCCGGTGACGCGTGCCTTCTCGCAGTTGAGCCACAGGCCTTTGCGGCATGCGTTGCATTCGAAGCAGTGACCGCCGTGCCAGCCGACACCGGCGCGATCGCCCTTCTTCCACGGGCCGACGTTCTTGCCGACGGCATCGACGCGGCCGGCGATCTCGTGACCGGGAACGCGTGGGAGCACGAGACCGGGGTACGCGCCCAACTTCACGAGCGCGTCGCTGTGACAGACACCGCACGCCTCGACCTTGATGCGGAGCTCTCCGTCGCCGGGCTCGGGGATGTCGCGCTCGACGACCTCGAACGGACCATTGGCTTTGGAAACCTGAACGGCCTTCATCTTCGCCATCGCTTCGCTCCTTGTTGGTGCCTGTGTCGTGGTTACGCCGTGCTCACGCCATGCTCACGCCGTGCCGCCCGTCGTGCCGCGGCCCTTGCGCGCATAGACCTCGGCTTGCGCCGCAGCGAGACGCGCGATGGTGACGCGGAACGGCGAGCACGAGACGTAGTCGAGCTTCGCCTCGCGGAAGAATCGGATGCTGTCGGGGTCGCCGCCGTGCTCGCCGCACACGCCGAGCTTGATCGTCGCCTTCGTGCTGCGACCTTTCTCCACCGCGAGCTTCACGAGCGCGCCGACACCGTCGACGTCGATCGAGACGAACGGATCCTTGGCGAGGATGCCGCTCTCGACGTAGGCGGGCAGGAATTTCCCGGCGTCGTCACGCGAGAGGCCCATCGTGCACTGCGTGAGATCGTTCGTGCCGAACGAGAAGAAGTCGGCGACCTGCGCGAGCTCGTTGGCACGCACTGCGGCACGCGGAAGCTCGATCATCGTGCCGAATGCGAAGGGCACGCGCGGCCGATGCGCGAACACGTCGTTCGCCACGCGATCGACGATGCCGCGCATGCGCACCAGCTCTTCGCGCGTCATGGCGAGCGGGATCATGATCTCGGGGATGACGCTGACGCCTTCG
>JAXDMI010000798.1:0-4275 GCA_034666145.1 Myxococcales bacterium
CGTCGCCGGTCCCCGCGTCCTCCGCGCCGGGCACCACGACGGTCAGCTCCTCCAGCGGGACGGTTCCGCGGCGGCGCCTGGGACGCACCGGCGCCGTCGTATCGATGATCGGCGTGGGCGGGTATCACCTCGGGCGCACGAAGGACGAGGATGAAGCGATTCGCATCGTCCGAACGGCGATCGATCGCGGCATCGACTTCATGGACAACTCGTGGGACTACAACGGCGGCGTCAGCGAGGAGCGGCTCGGTAAGGCGCTCGCGGATGGACATCGCGATCGCGCCTTCGTCATGACGAAGCTCGACGGGCGGACGGCGACGTCTGCCAATGGGCAGCTCGAGCAGAGCCTGCGTCGCCTCCGCACCGATCACATCGATCTCATCCAGGTACACGAGGTGATCCGGACGACGGATCCTGCGCGCGTCTTCGACAAGGGCGGCGCCATGGAGGCGATCGTCGCCGCACAGAAGGCGGGCAAGGTCCGCTTCATCGGCTTCACGGGCCACAAAGATCCGAAGATTCACCTCGCGATGCTGAAGATGGCGGACGACCACGGGTTCCGCTTCGACACCGTTCAGATGCCGGTGAACGTCATGGATTGGCACTACCGGAGCTTCCAAAAGGAGGTCCTGCCCGTGCTCCTCCAGAAGGACATCGGCGTGCTCGGGATGAAGTCGATGGGCGACCACTTCATCCTGGACAGCGGGGTCGCGAGCGCGCGCGAGCTCCTTCGATACTCACTCAGCACGCCCGTTTCCGTGTTGATCACGGGCATCGACAGCATGGCGATCCTCAACCAGGCGCTCGACGTCGCGACGCACTTCGAGCCGATGACCGACGCGGAGCGCCAGGCCATTCTGGGGAAGACAGCCGCGCTCGCACGGGACGGCAGCTACGAGCGCTTCAAGACCTCGACGCATTTCGACAGCACGACCCAGCATCCGGAATGGCTGGAGGCCGCACAGATCTGACGGCCCTCGTCGCGCAAGCCGACGGTCACTTGGGAAGATCCGCGCGGTCCCAGCCGCCGCCGAGCGCCTGCACGAGCAGCACTACCGCCGTCATCTCCTGGACCTGGAAGCTGACGAGCGACTGCTGCGTGCCGAGCAGGATCGTCTGTTGCGTCATCAAGTTGAGGTACGGGTCGAGACCGGTCTCGTAACGGGACTTCTCGAGCTCGAACGCCTTCTGCGCGAGCGCCACGTTCTGTTTCTCCTCCGCGATCACCTCCGAGAGGAGCGCGGCCTGAGACAGGAAGTCCTCGACCTGCTGGAAGGCCGCCAGCACGGTTTGGCGATAGCCGGCCACCGTCGCGTTGTACTGCGCGATGAACTGGTCGACGGTTGCGCGACGCAGGCCACCGTCGAACACGGTCTGCGAGACGCTTGCCCCGACCGACCAGACGAAGCTCGGCCACGTGAAGAGCGACGAGAGCGCCGAGCTCGCGACGCCTGCGCTCCCCGTCAAGGTCAGCGTCGGATAATAGGCCGCATAGCCAATCCCGATGACCGCATTGGCCTGGGCCATCGCGCGCTCCGCGGCCGCGATGTCGGGTCGGCGCTCGAGGAGCTGCGACGGCGTACCGGTGGGAATCGTCGGGGGCGTGGCGAGCTGCGCGCGCGTGGGGATCGAGAAGTCCGTCGCTGGGACGCCGAGCAGTGTCGCGATGGCGTGTTCGTACTGCGCGCGCAAGACCTTCACGTTGGTGGCCTGCACGCGGGCGGCCTGGAGCGTCTGCTCGGCCTGCACGGCGGCGACCTCGGTCCCGATGCCTGTATCATACAGTGATCGCGTGACATTGAAGATCTGCTCGTCGACACGGACCGTGGAGTCGAGCAGCTCCTGCAGGGCGTCTTGCCCGCGGATCCGGAAGTACGTGTCCGCGAGCGTCGCCTGCTCGAGCAACCGCTGGCTCTCGAGATCGGCGGCGCTGATCTGCGCGCCGTACTTCGCTTGTTTGACGGTGTTCCTCACGCGGCCCCAGAGGTCGGGCGCCCATGACGCCTCGGCAGGCGCACTGAACGTCGTGATTTGCTGCCTTCCCCCGGAGGCCCCTGATCCGGACGACTGCGACGTCGTCGTCACGCTGGGGGCGACGCCCACGGTCGGCCAGTAGCCCGCTTGCGCGACGCGGATCTGGGCACGCGCCGCCATGTACAGCTCGAACGCCTGCTTGATCGTCTGGTTGTCGACATTCAGCCGCTCCTCGAGCGCATTCAGCTCGGGCTCGTGAAATATGTGCCACCACTTTCCGCGCAGCATCGCGTCCGACGGGCTGGCGACCTTCCACGTCCCGAGTGCGCGCGACTCCTTGTATGCGGACGTGACGGGGACGGGCGCAGGTGGCCGACGATACTTCGGCCCCACGGTGCATCCGGCGAGCACCAGCGGCAACACCGCCATCCGCAGCGCTCGCGCGATCATGCGGCTCTCCGCCGGCGCAAGAAGCGAAGCCGCAGGTGATCGAGATGGAGTTACACGACGGGCGTCGTGTAGAGGGTCAGGAGCTGACTCATCAGCAGGCCGCCGACGATCGCGATGCCGAGCGGGCGTCGCAGCTCCGCGCCCGTACCCGTCCCGAACGCGAGCGGCAGCGCGCCGAAGATCGCCGCCATCGTCGTCATCATGATCGGGCGAAAGCGCAACGTGCACGCCTCGAAGATGGCGTCCTCCGGGCTCTTGCCCTCTTCGCGCTCCGCCGCCAGCGCGAAGTCGATCATCATGATCGCGTTCTTCTTCACGATGCCGATGAGAAGCACGATGCCGATGATCGAGATCACGTTGAGATCGCCCTTGAAGAGCAAGAGCGTCAGCATCGCGCCGACGCTTGCGGACGGCAGCGTCGAGATGATGGTGAGCGGATGGACCAGGCTCTCGTAGAGGATCCCCAATACGATGTAGACGGCGAGGAGCGCGGTCAGCACGAGCACCGGCTCGCTGCTCAGCGATGCCTGATAGGCCTGCAGCGTTCCCGAGAAGTAGCCGCGGATCCGCTGCGGCATGCCGATCTCGGCCTGCATCTGCTCGATGAGCCGCGTTGCGTCGCTCAGCGAGAGGTTCGAGGCGAGGTTGAAGGACACGGTGACCGACGGAAAGAGCCCCGTGTGGTTGATGAGCAAAGGCGTCGTATCCAGTCGTTCATCGGTGATCGTGTCCAATGGAACGGTATTCGACAGGAGATTTACGTTGTTCGACGTCAGATATACGTTCCGCAATCCATCGGGAGATTTCGTGTATTCGCGACTGACCTCGAGGATCACGTAATACTGATTCAGCTGCGTGTAGATGACCGACGCTTGCGACTGACCGAACGCGCTGTAGAGGCTCTGGTCGATCGATTGCGGCGTGAGGCCGACCGCGGCGGCCCTCGTGCGGTCGTACGTCAGGTAGGTCTTCAAGCCGCCGTTCTGCTGGTCCGAGCTCACGTCGAGCAGACCGGGCAGCTTCTTCATCCGCGCGAGCAAGAGGGGGCCCCACTGCGTGAGGTCCTGCGTCGTGTCCGCCTGGATCGTGTACTGGTACTGCGCGTTGCCGGCGCGCCCGCCGATCCGTAGATCCTGTGAGGCCTGGAGATAGGCCGTCGCGACGGGCAGGCGACCGAGCTTACCGCGGAGGCGACCGATCACGACCGAGGCATTGGCGTCGCGCTCGTCGAGCGGCTTGAGCGCCACGAAGATGAAGCCGCGATTGCTCGCGTTGACGAACGCGTTCGCATGGGCCACCGCCGGGTCCTTCTTGATGACGTCGACGAGCGCTCTCGCCGACGCATCCATGGCCGCGAACGACGCATCCTGAGGCCCCACCACGGCGCCGACGATCACTCCGGTGTCTTGCTGCGGAAAGAACCCCTTGGGCACGTGGATCACCAGCAGCACGTTGAGTGCAATCGTCATGACGAGGACGATCAAGACCAACCCGCGATTCGCGAGCGCCCAGGTCAGGCTCCGCCGGTAACCGGCGAGCATGGTGTCGAACACACGCTCGCAGGCGCGAAAGAACCGGCCTTGCTTCTGCTCGCTCAACGGCTTCAGCAAATACGCGCACATCATCGGCGTCGTCGTCAGCGAGACGACCATCGAGATCACGATGGCCGTCGAGATCGTGATCGCGAACTCGCGAAAGAGCCGTCCCACGATGCCGCCCATCGCGAGGATCGGGATGAACACCGCGACGAGCGAGACGCTGATGGTGAGCACCGTGTAGCCGATCTCACCTGCCCCCTTCAGGGCGGCGTCGAAGGGCCGAAGGCCTTGCTCCAGGTGGCGCGAGATGTTC
>JAXDMI010000799.1:0-8687 GCA_034666145.1 Myxococcales bacterium
CGTGCACGTGTGCACCGCTCGCGTGCACCGACACGATGGACGGTTGCGCATGCGGGCTCACCACCATCGCGCCGTCGAGTCCGACGTGCGGGGGTGGCGATGCCGGCGGCGCGTGCTGCGTCGACCAGGAGAGATGCGTGTGTCGCGCGATGGGCTGCTACGACTCGGAGCAGCGCGTGGCGCGCTGCGGGGTCGAGACGATCGGGGCGGTGCTCCCGAGCCGCGGCTGCGCGAAGGGCCAGGTCAGGGTGGAGAGCTGCTCGCTGCGTTTGCCGCCTTGAGATCGATGGGCATCGTGCGCAACGGCAGCTCACCGTCCTCGAAGACGTTCCCCGAGAGGACCACCTCGTCGAAGGTCTGCGTGCGCGGCTGATCGAGCTCCGTGACGATGGCGCTCTGCACGTGGATGCCGACGCCGTTCGCCGTGAAGTGGTTGGCGTGCACGACGCCTTCCCCGTGGAAGAACGCGAGCGCCGCGTCGTCGCAGTTGCGAAGCGTCGAGTCCTCCATGCCGATCGCGGCGTCCTCGACGATCACGCCCATGCCGGCGAGCACGACGTTCTTGTGGTGGACGCCGTCGATGGTCGCTCGCGTGAGCTCGAGCCGGGCGCCGGCGCCCGCGTAGATGGCGTTGATGTCGCTGTCGACGATCGAGCTGTCGACGACGGAGAGAGCGGCGCTGTCGAACGCCGCGATGGCGAGCCCGGTGGCGCCGCTGGTCGCTCCCGAGGTCGATACGCCGGAGCGCGTGCCGGTCACGAGCGAGTGGTCGAGGGTCAGCGTCGAGCCGGCGTTGGCGACGAAGAGCGCCTTCTGGTACGAGCCGACGATGGCGCTCTTCGCCATCGTCACCGTGCCACCGTGCGTGATGTAGAACGCGGTTCGCGCGGCATCGCCCGTCGGCCTCGCCGTGAAGACGGTGCTCGTGACGTCGGCGGTACCACCGGCCTTGTCGACCGTGACACCCAGCAGCGCGTCGTAGAGCACGCTGCTCTGGTCGAACGTGACCGCTCCGCCCGCGCTGACCTTGACGTCGGCGCTCTCGGTGCGTGCGAAGCCGTGCTGCGAGAGCTCGCTCGAAGCGAAGCGAAGCTTCGCCAGCGTACTGGTGGTGTCGGGGTGGATGGCGGTTCCCGAGAGGTCGTTGCCGACGAAGGCGATGGCGGCGACGCGCGTGCGCAGCGTGCTCTCTTCGAAGTCGAGGTTCGCGCCCGCCGTCGCAGAGACGAGGAAGTTGAGACGCGTCGGGCCCGTGTAACCGAGCACCGAGCGCTTCACGCTGACCTTGGTGCCGGTGTCGAGCGCAACGATGGCGGCGATGCTCTCGCGGGTCTCGACGTCGCGGAGGTTGACGGTCGCTCCCTTTGCGGCCCATACGCCGGCGCCGTCGGTGGTCGCCGGCAAGCCGCCTTCGATCACGCTCTCGCTGAGGCTCGCGGTGCCGTTCACGTCGAGATCGATCGTGCTCTTCGAGATGTAGATCTGCGACGCCTCGAGCGAGGTCGTGTTCGGTACGGCGATGCCGAGCTGGAAGTTCGTCACCGACAACCCGCGCAAGACGACATGGCGTGCGTTGACGCTGATGCCGCGGCCCGTGCCGGTGCCGGAGAAGATCACGCGCTCGGCGCAGCGGCCGACGAGCGTGACGTCCTTGGTGATCATGATGCCCGGATACGTGCCCGCCTCCAGCGCGATGGTGCTCCCCGGCGCGGCCGCAGAGAGGGTCGCGCCGAGCGTGGCCGGATCGGTGACGACCTTCGCTCCGTCGGGGAACGCGGCCGAGCAGTCGCCGATCGGGACGCAGGTGTCGTTCCCGAGCGCCGCACGCGTCGCGCCGCTGCATGCGGCCGCGGGCACGATCGCGAGGCAGGCGATCCCGCCCTCGGCATCGCGGCCGAAACCGTCGGGGCATGACGCGGGTCCGACCGAGGCGACGGGGTCGGCCGGCGGAGCTTGCACCGGCGCCGTCTCCTGCGTGACGCCCGCGCCCGCCCCCGTCGAGCTGCAGCCTCCCATCACGAGAGAGAGACCAAGCCCGAGCAGCCCGAGGAGTCGCACGGCCGGGATGTAGCACAAGGTACGCAGCGCGCCAGGACACCCTTGTTTTCAGCGCTCCGGCCGGCCGCCGTGGTAATGGGAGGCGGCCTTGAAGTGCCCCTTCTGCGCGCATCTCGAGAGCAAGGTCACCGACTCTCGAGCCGGGACCTCGGGCGACGTGATCCGTCGCCGGCGTGAATGCGAGGGCTGCGCCCGCCGCTTTACGACGTACGAGCGCGTCGAGGAGGTCCTCCCGCTCGTCGTGAAGAAGGACGGACGCCGCGAGACCTTCGACCGCCAGAAGGTCCTCGGTGGTCTCCGGCGCGCGTGCGACAAGCGCGCGGTGCCGATCGCGCGCCTCGAGGTCATCGTCGACGCGATCGAGCGCGAGCTCATCGACTCCGGCGACAAGGAGATCAGCGCCGAGCAAGTCGGCGAGCGCGTCATGAGCCACCTCAAGGAGGTGGATCCCGTCGCATACGTGCGGTTCGCGAGCGTCTACCGGCAGTTCAAGGACATCGACGAGCTCCGCACCGAGATCGATCAGCTCGCCCGCAAAGACGCCGGGCCATCGACGACGACGCCGTCGGCGCGGACGCCCCAGTCATGAGGCGGACATGACCCCCAAGGACAAGCTGACGGGCCGCGCGCCGAGCGTCGCGCCTCCCGCCCCAGGACCGGGCTCGGCGCGTTCGCCGTCGCAGGCGCCGCCTCCGCCGCCTCCGCCCGCTCCGCCGACCGACGACGAGCGCTGGATGGACGTCGCGCTCACCCAGGCGAAGAACGGCAAGCCCTCGCCGAACCCGCACGTCGGCGCGATCGTCGTGAAGAACGGCGAGGTCATCGCGTCCGCGCATCACGAGCGCGCCGGCACCGATCACGCAGAGGTCGCTGCGCTGCGGGCTGCGGGCGCGAAGGCTGCGGGGGCATCGCTCTACGTCACGCTCGAGCCGTGCAATCACCACGGTCGAACGCCGCCGTGCACCGACGCCATCATCGCCGCGAAGGTGGCGCGCGTCGTCATCGGCGTGCGCGATCCGAACCCGCACGTCGAGGGCCAGGGCATCGAGCGGCTGCGAGAGGCCGGCATCGAGGTCGTCGTCGGCGTGCGCGAGGAGAAGGCGCAAGCGTGGATTGCACCCTGGGCCAAGCACATCACCGTCGGCCTGCCCTACGTCTCGCTCAAGCTCGCGCTCTCGCTCGACGGACGCATCGCGACGCGCACCGGCGAGTCGAAATGGGTCACGGGTCCCGACGCGCGCGCGAAGGTGCATCTGCTGCGCGCGAAGAGCGACGGCATCGCGGTCGGCATCGGCACTGCGCTCGCCGACGACCCGCGCCTCACCGTGCGTGATGCGCCGGGCGACAGCCCGCTCCGCATCGTCTTCGACACCAAGCTCCGCCTGCCGACGGCGTCACGACTCGTGCAGACTGCACGCGAAATCCCCACCCTCGTGCTCTGCGGGATCGATGCCCCGGCCGACGCCGAGGAGACGTTGAGCTCGTTCGGCGTCGAGTGCCTGCGGTCGCCGCTGTCCGCAGAGGGCCGCCTCGACGTCCTGTCGGCCCTGCGGTCGCTGGCGCAGCGAGGCATCGTCAGTCTGATGGTGGAAGGCGGCGCCGAGCTCGCGGGCAGCTTCCTGGCCGGACGCTTTGCGGACGAGCTCCACGTCTTCGTGGCGCCCATCCTGCTGGGCCCGCGAGGCCGCGCCGGCGCCGTGGACTGGGCGGGCCCGGACACGCCGCAGCAGGCTCCGCGCATCGCCACGCCGGCCTGGGAGCTCGTGGGCAACGACGCTTACGTGCACGGCCCGCTCGTCTACCCCGACTGAGCGCGTGGCATGTGGATTCACATGACCGGCTCGCGCGCACGCGCATGACGCGTTAAGCTTACGTCGTCATGGTTCGTACGATCCTGCACTACCCCGACAAGCGCCTCCGTGAGCGCGGCAAGAAGGTCGAGGCGATCACGCCCGAGCTTCGCAAGCTCATCGACGACATGGCCGAGACCATGTACGCGGCGCCCGGCGTTGGCCTCGCCGCGACGCAGATCGGCGAGCTCCTCCAGCTCTTCATCATCGACATCGCGGACGCCGAGGAGCCGAGCGACCTGCGGGTCTTCATCAACCCGGAGATCCTCGAGACCGACGGCGAGGTGACGTGGCCGGAGGGATGCCTGAGCTTCCCCGGCATCACAGAAGACATCGAGCGCGCCGCCCACGTCCGCGTCCGCGCGCAGGATCGCGACGGCAAGTGGTTCGAGCTCGAGGCCGAGGGCCTGCTCGCCGTGGCCATCCAGCACGAATACGACCACCTCCAGGGTCAGCTGATGATCGACCACATGGGACCGCTCAAGAAGCGCCTCACGCACCGCAAGATGGTCAAGCGCGCCGAAGAGCAAGGCGCCACGACCTGACCCGCCTCATCGCCGGTCAGTTCCTTCGAACAGCGTGCTCGATTTAGCGGCCGGCGCGTTTGAAGATGGTCGGGTCGAGCTTGAGGCCGCGGGTGGCGAGGTCGTTCGCGAGGCGCGGGACCACGCCGGTTGCGCTGTGCGTGCCTTCGCCGCTCGGCTGGTTGGCGTCGGCGCTGTAGACGAAGATGTCGCGCGCCACGATGCCCTTGGCGTCGGAGCCGCCGAGCTCGGCGATGCGCATGACGCGCAGTCGTCCGTCGGGGAGCGCGTTGACTTCGACGGCGACGTCGAACGCTTCGCCGACGACGTCGCGCATGGCCTCGAGGCTGAGACCCGGGCGATGGAGCACGAGCTGCGCGACGAGGCGTGAGAGAGCCTGCCTCAGCGTCGGCGCCGAGATCGACGCGAGCACGCCTTCGCTGCCCTCGGCCATGGCATCGACGGTCGCCGCGGCCACGCCGCCCGCGAGCTGCGCGACGACGAGGCGATCGGGACGAAGCCGGGCGGCGGCGCGGACGGTGTCCTCACCGGCCTTCCGCGTGTCGACGATCGACAGCGGCACAGCGTGCGCGTTGCCGACCGCGATCTCCTCGACGTCCTGCACGACGCAGACGCGCTCGCCCGGACCCGCGCTCGAGGCGAGCGCAGAGAGGACGCCACCGGCTGCCGCGCCCGAGACGAGCACGTTGGCGCGCGCCGCGACGCAGGCCTCGAGGAACTGCGCCATCGGCCGCGAGATCGCGCTCGAACGAACGAGCTCTTCGAGCGTCGACTCGACGCGGCGACGCTTGCGGATCGAGAGCACGTGCGTGGCGGCGGCGGGCGGCGCGATCGCGACGAGCGAAGCGCGTGGGAGCCTGCGCTCGAGCACGGTCTCACCGGGACGCCAGCCGTCGCCGCTCTGATGAGCGAGCCGCGCGATGACGCGGTAGAGCGCCTCTTCGCTGCTGAAGCCCAGCCCCTCGTTCACGGAGCTGCCTGAGCGCACCGTGAAGATCTGGTCGTAGCGGACGCAGTGGATCTCGGTGACCTCCTCGTCTTCGAGGAGCGGACCGATCGCGCCGAGTCCGACGAGCTCGCGATGCGCGTCGCGCATGACGCCGTCGAGATCGACGTCCTGCGGCGCTTCGCCTTCTTCGCGCATCGCATTCGCTTGATCGCGCGCGGCGCGCTCGATCTGCTGCGCGAGACCATCCGGGACGATCGGGCTCGAACGCAGCGCCGAGAGATCGACGGCGTCGGCGATGCGGCCCATCAACATCGTGAGCGCGAGGCGGCGACCGGCCTGCGCAGGGCTCTCCTTGAGCGGCGTCCGTCCCGGAGGCGACGTAGGACGGACCTGCGGCGGCGCCGCGGACGGCGCTTGCGGCATCGGCTGCGGCGGTTGCTGCTGCTGCTGCTGCTGCTGCTGAGGAGGAGGAGGCGCGTGGGGAGGCGTCGCCTGCGGAGGCGCCATCGGCGGCGGAGGCAGCGGAGGCGGAGGGGGCGGAGGGGGCGGCGCGACCTGAGGCGGAGGCGCGAGCACCGGCGCGGCCTGCGGCGTCGGCTGCACCGGCATCGGCATCGGCTGCATCGGCTGCATCGGCTGCGCGGTCTGCGGCTGCTGGAGGACGCCTCCCGGCGGCGCCGTCGGGACGCGAGCCCCCATCATCGGCGGCGACATCTGGTTGAGCGGCATCGTCATCGGTCGCTGTTGCGCGTTGCCACCCGCGAGAGGAGGCGGGCCGCCGCCGCCGCCTTGCATCGCCGTCGCAGCGGGAGGCGCAGCCGACTGCATGCGCGCCTTCTGCACCGGCGCGCTGTCATCGGGATCCTGATCGAGCTGGTAGTTGCCCGCCTCGGGCGGCCGTGTCGGCGCCTGCTGTTGCTGCGGCGGTGCGTTCGACACGTTCGACGCCTGCGGCCTCGGCAGCGGCGCGCCCGGCGGATGCGTGGGCGCCTTCAACGTGACGGCCGGCGGATTGTTCATCGGACGCGGCGGCGGAACGTTGTCGCGCGCGAGCGTGCGGATCGACTCTTCTTCGCCGCCTGACGTGGCCTCGGGCGGCGCGGCAGACGCGCCGTTCGTCTCGAGACGCAGCACGAAGTCGCCGATGTAGATCTTGTCGCCCTCGCGGACGATCGTCGCCTGCGCGATCTTGCGGCCGTTGACGTAGGTGCCGTTGGTGCTCTTGAGGTCGGTGACGATGAAGCGACCGTCACGAAAGAGCAGGCGCGCGTGATGCTTCGAGACGTTGCCCTTCGGGAGCATCAGGTCGTTGCCCTGGACGCGCCCGACGTTGATCTCGTTTTTGTCGAAGCTCTCCCTACGCTCCGCGCCGCCTTTTTCGCTGATGATGATGGCAAACACGCGTGTCGTCCCTCTGAGCCCGCTGTCCCCGTACGAGGCGACCGTTCAAGGGAACGGGCTACCCGGTGCCAAGCGCACGTTGCACGCTATGGCCTTCGGATTTCAACGGGATTGTCAGGGACTTTCGCGCGGTCTGTCAATTACGGGGCGATCGTCCCGTAAAGCCCAGGCAATCAGCCCGAGTCGATTTCAGCTCCGGGGCGTGCGACGGCCTTTGACCTCGGCCGCGACGAGTCCGAGCATCTCACCGGCGAGGGCCATCACGTCGCGCTCCGCATAACCGCTCGCGCGGAGCTCGCGGTAGATGGTCTTGGCGAGGATCGCGAGCGCTTTGGGGTCGGCGGGGCTCGTACCGGGCTGCGTGTCGAAGGGAAGTGCCATGCGGCTCCGGACACGTACAAGCCCCATGCCATCGCGAAGCGAGGCGATCTTCCCCGATTCAGCGGGGATTCGGGCCCGCGGCGGCCGCGTGGACGCGTAGGAACGTGCTCACAGACGAAGGTTTCGCCGCGTACGGTCGTACGCAGCCCGGCGCCGCTCATGCTTTCGAAGAGCGCGGTCGTGATAGGGTGCGCGCGATGAGCGAGCCGCCTGCGAAGCGCGCATGGCTCGAGCCGGAGAGCCGATCGCGACGGCTCATCTTCGGCCTCGGCATCTACCTCGCCTGCCTGGCCGTCTACGCGATCGTCGCGGGCGACCGGCTGGCGACGCACACGCCCTACAACCACTTCGCGCACCTCGCCGACGCGTGGCTCCACGGCCGTCAGGACCTCCGCAGCGGCGCGCCCGGCTACGCCGGGAACAACGACTTCGCGGTCTTCGAGGGGAAGACGTTCATCAGCTTTCCGCCCTTCCCCGCGGTCCTGATGCTCCCGCTCGTCTGGGTGGCGGGCAGCCCCGAGAACTTCCGCGATGCGCAGTTCATCGTGTGGCTCGCGGGCATCGGGCCGGCGGTGCTCTGGCTCGTGCTCGAGAAGCTCCGGCGTACGGGCCGCACCGAGCGCACCGAGGCGGAGAACCTCCAGCTCACGCTGCTGTTCGCGTTCGGCACCGTCTACTTCTTCTCGGCCGTTCAGGGCACCGTGTGGTTCGCGGCGCACGTCGTCGGGATCGGGCTCACGTCGCTGTTCGTCCTGTTCGCGCTCGATGTGGAGCGACCGATCCTCGCCGGGCTGATGCTCGGGTGCATGTTCCTGACGCGCACCACGACGCTCCTCGTCGGGCTCTTCTTCGTCTTCGAGCTGATACGTGTAGCTTACACGCGTAAGACGGGAGAGGGGTTGCCCGCGGAGGGCTCGCTGTGGCAGCGCATCGAGAAGACGCTGCGCGACCTCGACTGGCCATGGGCCACCAAGCAAGCGAGCTTGTTCGCGGCGCCGGTGCTCGGCGCATTCGCGTTCGCGTCGTGGAGCAACTACTCGCGCTTCCACGATCCGCGGCCGTGGGCGTTTGGTCACGAGTACCTGACGGTGGGCTGGCAGACGCGCATCCGTCGCTGGGGGCTCTTCAGCTACCACTTCCTCGGACGCAACCTGAGCATCATGCTCACGAGCTTGCCGTGGCGATTGCCGCCCGGCGGCGAGACGGTGGCCGGGCATCCGCCGTTCATGATCAGCGGTCACGGCCTCGCGCTGTGGTTCACGACGCCGTTCTATCTGTGGCTCTTGCGCCCGAAGAAGGTCACGTACCTCACGTGGGCAGCAGGGATCGCGGCGCTCGGGCCGCTCGTGATGAACCTGCTCTACCAGAACAGCGGCTGGGTGCAGTTCGGGTATCGCTTCTCGAACGACTACGCCGTGCTGCTCTTCGTCATGCTCGCCATCGGCGTGCGGCGGATGGGTCGTGTGTTCTGGGTCGCTGCGATCTGGGCGGTCGCGTGGAACG
>JAXDMI010000800.1:0-2856 GCA_034666145.1 Myxococcales bacterium
CCCGGCGGAGGCTCACTGCACGTGACCGCCTCGAGCGGAGTCGCGCCGGGAGCTTCGAGCTGGGCCTCCGAGCAGATGCTCGGAGCGGCAGACGCTGCGCTCTACGAAGCCAAGGCGACGGGCCGTAACTGCGTATGCGTGGCGGGTTCGGTCAGGCGTCCAGCACCTCGCGCACTTTGCGCGTGAGCGACTCCGGCGTGATCGGCTTCTGGAGATAGGCGATCTCCGTCTCCAGGATGCCATGGCGCACGATGCTGTCGTCCGTGTAACCCGACATGCACATCACCCGCATCCCGGGCCGGCTCCCGGCGAGGCGCTTGGCGAGCTCGGGTCCGCTCATCTGCGGCATCACCACGTCGGTCAAGAGCAGGTGGATGGTGCCCACGTGCTGCTCGCATACGAGCAGCGCCTCGCCGGCATGCTTGGCATCGATGACGTGGTAGCCGTTCTTCCGCAGGATGCCGCGCGCGACGAGCCTGACTTGCTCGTCGTCGTCGACGAGCAGGATGGTCTCGGTGCCACGCCGGACCGGCACCGCAACCGCTACTCGGGCCTTGTCGACGTCGATCTCGCGATCGACGCGCGGGAGATAGATCTTGAACGACGTGCCGCGCCCCGGCTCGCTGTAGACGTAAACGCAGCCGCCGCTCTGCTGCGCGATGCCGAACACGGTCGAGAGCCCGAGGCCGGTTCCCTTGTCGACGGGCTTCGTCGTGAAGAATGGCTCGAAGATCCGGGAGCGCGTCGCGGCGTCCATGCCGATGCCCGTGTCGCTCACCGCGAGCATGACGTAAGGGCCGGCCTTGGCGTCGACGTGGTGCCGCACGAACTCTTCGTCCAGATCGACGTTCGCGGTCTCGATGGTGAGCTTGCCGCCGGTCGGCATGGCGTCGCGCGCGTTCACGACCAGGTTCATCACCACCTGTTCCACGCTCGAAGGATCGGCTCGAAGGCGGCCGAGACCGAGCCCGGCGACGAACACGAGCTCGACGTCCTCCCCGAGGATGCGCTGGAGCATCTTGTCCATGCGCGAGAGCACGTCGTTGAGGTCGAGCACCTTGGGCTCGAGCATCTGCTGGCGGCTGAACATCAAGAGCTGTCGAGTGAGATCGGCCGCACGATTTCCGGCCTTTCGTATCTCGTCGACGTCGTCGCGCATCGGGTCGTCGCGCCCGAGGGTGTCGAGCATGAGGTCGGCGTAGCTCAAGATGACGGAGAGCACGTTGTTGAAGTCGTGAGCGACGCCGCCCGCGAGACGTCCCACCGCTTCCATCTTCTGCGCCTGCCGGAGCTGACCCTCGAGACCGGCTCTGATGTCGTCGCCGAGGCTGCGGTGCACTCCGATGGCGATCTCGTTGGCGATGGCCTCGAGTCCGTTGAACGCCGGCTCGCTCAGCATGTGGCGCGCGAAGATGGAGATGACTCCGACGAGCTCGCCGCTCACGAGCATGGGGTGGCCCGCGAAGGCGACCATGCCCTCGCGCTCGGCCCATGTCGCGATCGAGACGTCGGAGTCGCCCTTGACGTCGTTCGTGGTGTAAGGCGTTCGTTCCCCGGCGATCCGACGGACCTCTGGGGGTATCACCTCGGGCGGTGACGCACCAAGGCAGCCGCAGGTCCCCGCGCTGGCTTGCAGGACGAGCACCTTCAGGCGCGCATTGGACGTCCAGATGCGCGCGCACGCAGCGCCGGCGCGCTGGACCATCGCTTCCGCACACCGCTGGAGAACGTCGTGGAGTGCGCCGCCCTGCGTGAGCGCTACGCCGACCTCCGCGGTGAGCTCGGCGATGCGCATCCTCTCGAGGTTGGCCTCCTGCGCCTTGCGACGCTCGGAGATGTCCATGACCATCACGAGCGCGCCCTCGTACTGCCGGCTCGCATCGAAGATGGCGCTCGTCTCGAGGAGCACCCAGAGCGGAGCCCCGTCGCTCCGTTTCAGAGGCACCTCGATCTGGGTCGAGCGACCGGCCCGGAGGCTCTCCAGGCTTGCGACAACCGACGAAAGACCGTGCTCGTACAGGAAGGAGCTCGGCGCGAGCCCAAGGGCCGCGCTCACTTCGCAGCCGAGCATCTGCGCCATCCGCCCGTTCATGAACGAGGTGTTTCCGTCGGCGTCGAGCTCCCAGATGCCTTCGTTGCTCGTCTCGACGATGCGCCGATAGCGGGCCTCGCTGTCGAGAAGATGCGACGTGCGCACGCCGACTTCGGCCTCGAGCATCCGGCTGTATCGGTCGTGGTAATCGCCGTAGGCCTTGAGGCGCAGCAAGTTCCGCACGCGGACTTGGAGCTCGGCGCGGTCGACGGGCTTGCTGAGGAAGTCCTCGGCGCCCGCGGTGAGGCCGCGCATCTTCGCTTCGCGGTCGTCTCGGACCGTGACCATGATGATGGGAATGTTCTTCGTGGCGATGTCGGCCTTGAGCCGCTCGGCCACCTCGTAGCCGTCCATGCCTGGCATCGCGACGTCGAGCAGGATCAGGTCCGGACGGTCCGCGGCCACCTTCGCCAGCGCCTCCACGCCGTTCACGGCGGTCGACAGGTGGTAGCCCTCGGGCGTCAGCATCACCTCGAGCAGCTGCCGGTTGTGCGGCTCGTCGTCCACGATGAGGATGCGCGAACGACGCTCGGGAGTGCCAGGCGGCGAGATCACGATCGCACCAACCGTTCGCCGATGGCCGACAGGAACTCCTGATAGCGAATCGGCTTGGCGATGTATCCGTCACATCCCGCGTCCCGAATGCGCTCTTCGTCGCCCTTCATGGCCAATGCCGTGAGGGCAATGACGGGAATCGATCGCGTAGCGTCGTCGGCTTTGAGAATGCGAATGGCTTCCATCCCGTCCATGCCCGGAAGTTGGAT
>JAXDMI010000801.1:0-9796 GCA_034666145.1 Myxococcales bacterium
TCTCCTTCGCGAACTGCTGCATGAACGCGAACGCGAGCACCGGGATGTCCTCGACGCGCTCGCGCAGGCTCGGGCTGCGCAGCGGGAAGACGTTGAGGCGGAAGAAGAGATCGTCGCGGAACGACCCGTTCTCGACGCCCTTGCCGAGGTCCTTGTTGGTGGCGGCGAGCACGCGCACGTCGACGTGGATGACGTGCTCGCTTCCGACGCGCGAGATCTCGCCGGACTGCAGCGCGCGGAGGACCTTCGCCTGCGCGACGAGGTCCATGTCGCCGATCTCGTCGAGGAACAGCGTGCCGCCGTGCGCCTGCTCGAAGAAGCCGCGACGCTTCGCCTGCGCGCCCGTGAAAGCGCCTTTTTCATGGCCGAACAGCTCGCTCTCGATGAGCTCGCGCGGGATGGCCGCGCAGTTCACCTTCACGAACGCTTCGTCCATGCGCGGGCTGAGGCGGTGGATGGCGCGCGCGATCAGCTCCTTTCCGGTGCCGCTCTCGCCGGTGATGAGGACGCCAGCCTTGGTGGGCGCGACCTTCTCGATCTCGTGGAAGATCTTCTTCACCGGCGCGCTCGCGCCGATCATCTCGTACTTGGCGAGCTGCTCGCGCGACACCTCGGCGAGCGCGCGCTTGGCGAGCGCGGTCTCGAGCACGTTCTTGACGCTGACGAGAACGCGCTCACGCGCGAGCGGCTTCTCGAAGAAGTCGCTCGCCCCGAGCTTGATCGCGTGGACCGCGTCGTTGACGGTGGCGTGACCGCTGATCACGATGATCGGCATGTCGCGCGTCGCCTCCTCGTTGCGGATGCGCTCGAGGGCCTCGAGGCCGCTCATCTGCGGCAGCTTCACGTCGAGGATGGCCATGTCGACGGGCGTGTTCGGGCTCGCGAGAATCGCGAGCGCGTCCTCGGCGCTCTCGGCCCCGATGACCTTGTAGCCCTCGCCCTCGAGCACGAGCTGCAGCGTGCGACGGATGTTCTTCTCGTCGTCGACGACGAGGATCGTCTTCGCGGTGGGCGCGCCGCCGCTCGCTCCCGACGGATACGTCGCGCTCTCGATGGTCATCGTGGTCGACGTTACCACCTCTGGCCCGCCGGATGCAGCGACGGCCCCGAGGAGGTGTCGTCATGCTGACCAACAAGACCATCCTGCCCATCTTGCCCGTCGTCGATCTCCCTCGTGCGCGGGCCTTCTACGAGGAGCGGCTCGGACTCCGGCCCGAGCCCGACGGCATCACCGATAGCGGCGTCGTCTACCAGGCCGGCCACGGCACCAAGCTCGAGATCGATCGCCGCGATCGCCCGTCGAAGGCCGAGCACACGGCGCTGTCGTTCGAGGTCGACGACCTGGAGCGCGAGGTGCTCGATCTCGAGCGCCACGGCGTGCACTTCGAGGACTACGACATGCCCGGGCTCAAGACCGATCACCACATCGCGCAGATCAACGGGGTGCTCGCGGCGTGGTTCAAGGATCCCGACGGCAACATCCTGTGCCTGCACCAGCAGGGCGCACGCTCCGCCTGACGCGCCGCGCTCGTCGCGATCAGAACGACAAGCCGGCCAGCACGCGGTGCGTCGAGTAGTCGGGATGGATGACGTCGAGCGCGAACCCGTAGGAGAGCTCGAGCCCGCCGAGGTGGAGCACGGCATTGCCGAGCGGCTCGATGCCGCCACCGCGAATTGCATTGGTGGTGGCGGCGAGGGTCGGGATGCAAGCCGAGCCGGTGCATCCGGGCGGGCCGAGCGACGCGCCGAGTCGTGTCTCTTCGCCGCGATCGAACGTGCCGAGGACGCCCGCGCCCAGGGTGAAATACGTGGGAAACGCGTACGGGAAGAGGAGGACCCGATAGCCGAGCACGAGCTCGCCGAAGATCCGCCGAATCGAGCGATCGACGACCGGATCGCTCGTGGTGTTCTTGCCCGCGAAGAGGATCCCGATGCGCGTGGTGATCGAGACGCGATCGAAGCCGACGATGCTGCCGCCGAGGTACGGCCCGTAGTAGGTCGACGCATCGACGTTCCAGGCGATGCCGATGGAGGCGTCGCGGCCGGTCCAGTGACCAAGGTACTTCTTCGTGCCGATCTTCCCGACGAGGTTCGAGAGATGGATGACGGGAACACCGAAGCCGATGCGCGCCTCGAGCAGCTTGTCGGCGATGCCGACGACGTGACCGTCGCACGAGAGCATCGGGCCGCCGGAGTTGCCGGGTGAGAGCACGGCGTCGGTCTGGATCAGCGAGTCGGTCTTCGCGCTGACGATGCCCTGCGACACGCTGAAGTTGAGGAGGCCCTCGAGCTCGCGCGAGAAGCGCGGGAGATCGCCGTAGGGATTGCCGATGGCGAGGATGGGCGCGCCAATGGAGATGTTCCAGCGGGGGACGAGCGGCGCCGCCTCGGCGGGCTCCTCGAGCTCGAGGATCGCGAGGTCGTGCTCCTCGTCCCAGGCCACCACCTCGGCGCTGGTCTGCTTGCCGCCGGGAAACTCGACGCGGACGTCGCGACCGAGATCGACCACGTGCAGCGCGGTCGCAACGTGCTTGTTCGAGAAGAAGACGAAGCCCGTGCCGAGGCCGCCGTCGGGCCGCGTGATGCGAACCACGCTCGGCTTCGTCGCCTTGTAGACCTTCTCGATGAACGCCTGCTCGCAGCGCGGTTGTTCGTCGTCGACCTCGCCGGGGTTCTTCGCCTTCGGCGAAGACGGCTCGCGCCCGTTCGGCGTCACGGGGATCGGCGGCGGCTGCTTGCCCGGCGGCAGCATGGGCACGGGCTCGGGCTCGACCTGCGCGGCGGCCTCTGTCGCGAAGACGTACGCGACGGCGAAGAACGATGCGAAGAGCGCGAAGGCGAAGGCGAAGGTGAGGACGAAGGCAGGAGCCCTGCGCCGGCTCACACGCCGCGTTCCTTCATGTACGCGAGATAGTTGTTCGCCTGCACGACGAGCGGGCTGCGCGGGTAGTCGTGGAGGAGGACGTTGAACGACTCACGCGCGTCGCCGAACTTGTGCATCTTGAGGTAGACCTCGCCGAGGAGCAGCAGCGCCTCCGCCTCGAGGCCGGAGTCGACGCTCTCGCCGGGCTGCGCCTCGCGGAGGTTCGGGCCTCCCGCGAAGGTGCGCATCGCGTACTGCACGCGGAGGACGGCGGCCTCGAAGTTGTCGAGACGGAGATAGAAGCGCGCGACGTAGAGCTCGTGGCGCATCAAGCGCGCGGTGACGTCGGCGAGGAGCTCGCGGATCCGCTGCGACTCCTTCGCGTTCGGGTAGTCGTGGACGTAGCTCTTGAGCTCCTTGAAGGCGTCGAGGATGACCGCCTGATCGCGCTCGTCGGCGGTGGGGAGCAGGAACGACTCGGAGATCTGCGAGTACTGGGCCTCGGCGATGCGCGAGCGCGCGTAGGAGACCTCGTCGACGTCGGAGCGGTGATCGTGGACGAACTGGCGGTAGCCGCGGATGGCCTCGGCGAACTTTTCCTGCTCGAAGTCGGCGTCGGCGATGCGCAGCTCGGCGAGGCGCGCGTACTTGGCGTAGCTGTACTTGCGCTTCACCTCGCGCATCAGGGCCTGCGCTTCGATCCAGTTGTGCGCGTTGAACTCGACCATGGCCTCGTCGTAGGCCTTCTTCGCGTCCGCGGTGTAGCTGAGGGCGGTGCGCGCCTCGGGCTTGTCGCAGCCGGTGACGGTCATCGACGAGAGCGCCGTGATGGCCACGAAGCCGAGGAGCGCCAGCTTGCTCGCCATAGGGGCTCGGCAGGTCACGAAGCGCGTCATCGGCCCTTCGTCTACACCATTCAGCGGTCGGCGCGCCAGCGCACGATGCGGAAGGCCGGGGCCTCGCCGTCGGACTTCGCCTGGCGATAGACGGTCCGGACGATCAGGCGGATCTTCTCCGCGAGGTCGGCCGGCGGCATGACGCCGCTCTCCTGCGCGGGCTCGATGGCGGGGGAGAACACGACATCGACGTCGCCGATCTCGGAGACCGTCACGCGGACGGGGAAAATCGCGTCGGGCAGCGCGGCGGTCCCGCCGTAGCTCCACGGGGGTCCATCGGTGCGCGGTCGTTCGATCGCGATTCGCACGCCGGTCTGGGGACGCTCTCCGACGATGGCCACGTCCGCCAACTAGCACGGAAGGTATGCTCGTGCGCCATGTTGCGCCGCAACGTCGTCTCCTGTCCGTCGTGTCTCTTCGTTAGTGCGCTCACCGCGCTCACCGCGCTCGTCGCGCTCGCCGCATGCGGTGGGTCTGCACCGCCTGCTGCGCCGAGCACCGTCGTCGTTCCCGCCGCGTCCACCGCGCCGTCGCCGGCGCTCGGCGTCGCCGGTGCTCCGAGCGGTCCGCGACGCGGCGCGACCGAGGCGCTGAAGAAGGCGTGGCCGTTCGAAGACCCGAAGGTGGTCGTCTACGCCGACCTCGACGGCCTCGTCCACACCGCGCTCATGACCGAGGTGATGAAGAGCGTCATCGGCCTCGCCGGCATCCTGGCGACCCCGCCGCAGGTGAAGTGCATCGACGACGCCATCGCGAACGTGAAGGAGGTCGCGTTCGGCTCCGACGGCGAGGATTCGCTCGTCGTCTTCCGCATCGACCCCACGAAGACGAAGTGGGTCGGCGCATGCCTGGCGGGTGCCCTGCCGGAGACACGAACGATCACGCTGCGGGGCGCGACCGAGGCCTGGAGCGCACACGGGGTCGCGGCGCTCACCGCCTCGGGCCTCGTGCTGAGCGGTCCGAAGCAGGTCGTCGAGCGCAGCCTGCGCGCGAGCGAGAGCGGAGCAGGCTCCGGAGCGAGCCTCGCCGCCGTGACGCTCGGTGACGGCGAGTACGTCGCGTGGCTCGCGAGGATCTTCGACAACGCGTCGCCGATGAAGGGCTCGCTCGCCGCGACCGACGCGCGCTTCCGGATCGCCGGCGAGGCCGACGTGCCGAACGATGCTCTCGCGGAGAAGATCGCGAACGAGCTCTCGCCGAGCGCGCTCGCGAGGATGCTCCCCACGACCAACACGAAGGCCGAGGAGGCCGCCGCGCTCGTGCGCCTGACGAACGGCTTCGAGGTGAAGCGCGACGGACGACACGTCGCGATCGCGTTCGAGCTCCGCGAGCCACCGGCGCAACAGGCGCGCGATCTCGGGGTGGCGGCGGCGCTCGCCGTCTACGGAGTGCGGAGGTACATCAGCAACGCCAAGCAGAGCGAGGCCCGGAACGTCCTCGGCCAGCTCGCCAAGGACACCGTCGCCGACTGGGAAGGCGAGCGACCGGACGGTAAGCCGCGCTCGGCGAGGAAGCTCGTCTCGTTCGGGCCGGTCCCGAAGACCGTGCCGAAGGGCACCAAGTACCCGTCGACGGACGCCGACTGGAAGCCGTGGTACCCGCTGCGCTTCTCGATGACGGCGCCCCAGTATTTCCAGTACGAAATCATCGCGGCGAAGGACGGGGAGAGCGCCGAGATCATCGCGCGCGGCGACCTGAACGGCGACGGAAAGACCTCGCAGTTCAAGCTCTTGATCAAGGTCGACCGCGCCACGAACGCCCTTCGCGTCTCGCCGACCATCGCCGAGACCGATCCCGACGAGTAGCCCGGTCGGACGACTTCCTCTCGCCTTCGGCCGGCGTCGAGGTTAGAGATTTCGGGTCATGCCCGCCGTCGAGAAGAATCCGATCACCCCCGAAGGTGCCCAGAAGCTCCGCGACGAGCTGCATCATCGCAAGACGACGGAGCGAAACCTCGTCTCGAAGATGATCGGCGAGGCTCGTGCGCACGGCGATCTCAAGGAGAACGCCGAGTATCACGCGGCGCGCGAGCGCGGCGGCTTCAACGAGGGCCGCATCAAGGAGCTCGAGGACAAGATCGGGCGCGCCGAGGTCATCGACCCGGCGAAGCTCGAAGGCACGAGCAAGGTGGCATTCGGCGCGACCGTGAAGCTGATGAACACGGAGAGCGAAGAAGAGGTCACCTACCGCATCGTCGGCGCCGACGAGTGCGACATCAACGCGGGGTCGATCAGCATCACGAGCCCGCTCGCGCGCTCGCTGATCGGCAAGGAGGTCGGCGACGAGGCCAAGACCCGTACGCCCGCCGGAGAGCGCGTCTTCGAGATCCTCGAGGTCGTCTTCAAGTAGATGCCGTTCGCGCCGCTCCTGCGGATGGCGCGGGCCTGGCTCGGAGCGCCGGAGTCCCGCACGCCGGCGCAGCTCGAGGCGCTCGTCAGCGGGGGCAGGGAAGCGAGCCCCGCGGTGCCGGAGGAGCGCCGCGCCGACTGGGAGAAGCTCCTGGTTGGTCTCTCGCAGGACAACGCGCACGAGGACGCGAAGACGCCGGCCCGCGTCGAGGGCTACGTGCGCGCGTGCACGCTCTTCAAGAAGAAGCAGCACGCGGCCGCGGCACGGGAAGCGCGTGCGGCTCGGCCGCCGAAGCCAAAGCCATTGGCCACGCCGTTCGACACCGTCGATCGCCTTCCCGGGTTCGGGCCTACGGCGCGCGTCGCGCTCGCGGAGCACGGCCTTCGCACGGTGACCGATCTGGTGTGGCTCTCGCCGGCTGCGTGGGACGATCTCCGCGAGCCGGTGCCGCTGGCGAGCGCGGTGGAGGCGGCGCGCGGAACGTACGCAGCGACCGGCGGCGCGCTTCGACCCGTACGCGTCGTGGTGTCGGCGATCGTGAAGAGCTGCGGCGTCGTTCCCATTCGCGGGCGTCGCGCGGTGCGCGTCGTGCTCCAGGACGAGAACGACACCAAGTGTACTCTGCACGCATTCTGGTTCTTCATGGCGCATGGGGTGCTCGCGTCGGCGAAGCCCGGTGCGAAGGTCATCGTCGTCGGGCGCATCAAGGCCGAGCCCCGGAAGCCGGCGCGCATGGCGCATCCGGAGCTCTTCGCAGACGTGCCCGAGACGCGCATCGTGCGCGCGCGCTACCCCCGCCTCGGGCCGCCCGAGGTCACGATGCGCAAGGCGATCCTGCATGCGCTCGCGAGCGGGGTCGCGCCCGATCCCGTGCCGCCGCGCGTGGCCGCGCGCGAGACGATGCCCGACGTGGCGACGGTGCTGCTCGAGATCCACGCCGCGACCTGCCTGCCCGCCAGCGACGCTGCGCGGCGCGGCTTCGTCGAGCGCCTCGCGTGGACCGAGGCGTTCACCCGCGCCTGGGAGCGCATCGCGGCCGACGAGCGCCAGGGGACCGGCGGAGCGCCGGTGCTTCCGCGCCGTGCCGATCTGGTTCGGGCGCTCGAACGCGAGCTGGGCTTCACGTTCACCAAAGGGCAGCGCGAGGCCATCGAGGTGGTCAGCAAGGACCTCGAGGAGCCACGCCCGATGCGGCGGCTCCTCCTCGGTGACGTCGGCACCGGCAAGACCGCGGTCGCGCTCGCAGCCGCGGCGCAGTGCGTGGCGGCGGGCTTCCAGGTGGCGATCCTCGCGCCGACCAGCGTGCTCGCCGAGCAGTACGTCGACGCGGTGAGGCCGCTCGAGCGCGCGCTCGGATTGCGCGTCGCGTTCGTGGCCGCGGGCACGCCGGCGGCAGCGCGAAGGAGCGCGGAGGAAGCCATTCGCAGCGGCGCCGCGCAGGTGGCGGTCGGAACGCATGCGCTGCTCGGTGAAGGCGTGTCGATCCCGAAGCTCGGGCTCGTGATCGTCGACGAGCAGCAGCGGCTCGGCGTGGCGCAGCGGCTCGCGCTCGTCAGGAAAGGCAAGCGGCCTCATCTGCTGACGCTGAGCGCGACGCCCATTCCGCGCACGCTGGCCCTCGCGCTGCGCGGTGAGCTCGCGACGTCGCCGCTGCGCGAGCGTCCCGCGGGACGGCCGCCCGTCGCGACCGAGCTCGCCGGCGCATCGAAGGTGGAGAGCGTGATCGCGCGCGTGGAGCAGGCCTGCGCGCGCGGTGAGCGCGTGTTCTGGATCGTGCCGCGCATCGAGGCCGATCCGGACGACGAGGAGGACGACGACCCGCTCGCCACCGCCGTCGAGCGCCGGGAGCTCCTGGCCGTCGCGCTCTCGGACACGAAGCGCAACGTGATGCTGCTGCACGGCGGCATGTCCGCGGTCGACAAGCGCGAGACCATGCAGGCGTTCCGGCGCGGCGCTGCCGACGTGCTCGTGGGCACGACGGTGGTCGAGGTCGGCGTCGACGTGCCGGAGGCGACGCTCATCGTGGTGGAAGACGCCCAGCGCTTCGGGCTCGCGCAGCTCCATCAGCTGCGCGGTCGCGTAGGACGAGGCGCGCGACCCGGTGAGTGCATCCTGCTCCACGGTGAGCCGCTCGAGGGCTTCGCGAAGGCGCGCCTCACCGCGCTCACCGAGCTATCGACCGGCGAAGAAGTGGCGCGCGCCGACCTCGAGCTGCGCGGGGCAGGGGATCTCGGCGGGACCAGGCAGCACGGCGCCGAGGACGAGCTCCTCTATCTCACGGCAGGCATCACGTACCCGTGGCTCGAGCGCATCGAGGCCGACGCGCGGGCGATCGCCAAGACGGATCCGACGCTCGCGGCCGAGGAGCATCGCGTCCTCGGATCGCTCGTCGCGCGGTTTGGTCACGCCATCGCGGTGCGCGAGGAGGCGGGATGAGCGAGCGCGGACGCGAGGGCGGACGCGGAAGCGAGGGCGGACGCGGCGTCATGGTCGACGTCGGCGGCGTCATCGGCGCGTGGATCGGGATGTTCGCGCTCGAGAACGTCGTGGTCGGCGTGGGATGGCGCGCGCAGTTCGCCGGGTCGTGGGAGATGGCGCACGCCCGCTATTATCTGACGCCGATCGCGGTGGCGGCGGCGCTGCCGTTCGCGCTGGCCGCAGTGGCGATGGGGCGGCTCGTCGCGGCGAGGAACGAGCGCGGCGTCGGGGCCGTGGCGTCCTTGATTGGGGCAACAGTGGCGGTCCTCGTGTCGACGGGGCGTCATCTCGAGAGCAACGCGGTGCGCGTGCCGTTCGTCGCCGCCGTCAGCCTCGCCGCGGGCGCGGCTGCGATCTTCCTCGTACGACGTGCGCCGCTCCATCGGCCGCGCCTGCTCGCGACGATGGGCGTGCTCGTCGCGGCCGCGGCGTGGACGGCCGACGTCACGGTGCTCCCGCGGCTCTATCCCGCGTTCCACGCGTTGCTCCTCGGCATGGCGCTGGCGGGGTGGGCGACGACGTTCCTCCTCGTGCGCGGCGATCGCGCGGCGCGGCCGTTCTCGTACGCCGCGCTCGCGCTGGCGCTCTTCTCCATCGCGTGGACGCCGCGCTCGGCGCGCGCCGTGACCGGCGACGACAACCTGCGCCGCGTGCTCGTCGAGCATGCGCCGGTGCTCGGTCGCGCCGTGCTGCTCGCATCGCGTATCGCGCCGCCGCCGGCGCTCGAGGACGACACGTCCGAGGCCTCCACCACTGCTGCCGTGATGCATCCGAAGACCGCGGCGCGCTCGCTCGACTGGAGCGGTCGCGACATCGTCGTCGTGACCATCGACGCGCTCCGCGCCGACCACGTCTCTTCGTACGGCTACGGGCGAGCGACCACGCCCAACATCGATCGCCTCGCCGCGCGCGGCGTTCGCTTCGAGCACGCGTACTGCCCCACGCCGCACACCTCGTATTCGGTCACGTCGATGATGACGGGAAAGTACATGCGTCCGCTTCTCACCATGGGGGTTGGCGACGACTCCGAGACGTGGGCGGGCTACCTGCGCCGCTACGGCTTCCGCACCGCGGCTTTCTATCCGCCGGCGGTGTTCTTCATCGACGAGCATCGCTTCCGGCGCATGAAGGCCGAGGGCCTGGGCTTCGAGTACCGCAAGGAGGAGTTCGCCGCGCCCGATCTGCATCGGAGGCAGATCGCCGACTACGT
>JAXDMI010000802.1:0-6012 GCA_034666145.1 Myxococcales bacterium
GCGTGCAGCGACTCGTGCTTCGGCGTGAAGCGCAGCGCGAAGCAGCACAGCATGAACAGCACGCCCATGGTCGCGCCGCCCATCCACGGCGCCGGCAGATGCGTGATGAGGAACAACCCCAGCGCGCCTCCGAGACCCGTGCCTCCGAGATTCCCGGCCTGGAACCACGCGCTCACGCGACCCACCTGATCGGGCGGCGTGGCCTGCGCGATCAACGCCTCCACCGCCATGCCCACCGCCGAGTTGATCAGGCTCGCCCCCGCGATGATCGCCAGCAGGAGTCCGAGCGTGTCCGGACCGAGCGGCACCATCGACATCGCCAGCACGCCGACCGCGGAGGCCGCCGTCGACAGCACGTACCACTTGCGAGGCGTCAGCGTGACGTCGACGATCGGGGCCCACAGCCACTTCAGCCACTGCGAGCCCATCTGCGCGCCGTTGAGCAGCGCGCCCTCGGAGATCGACAGCCCGTGCTTCGTCGCGAGGAACGTCAGCGCGACGGTCACGAACCCGGTGAGCGCACCGAAGGGGAGATAGAGCACCGTCCAGACGAACGGATGCGGCGCGCTCGGCGAAGGAGAGTCGTCTTTCCCCACGAATGTGCACGTTACGTTGCCGATGCCGGCCTGTCTGCTACGTCGAGCGTCGATGCGTCGCTTCGCTTTCGGGCTCGGCCCGCTCCTCCTCACCGTCACCGCCGCGAGCGCCGCGACGATCGCCGGCTGCTCCGACTTGAAGAGCGCGGCGACCTCCGACGGCGGACCCACCGATACCAATACCAATGACGGCGGCCCCGCCGATCTCGGCGACGGCGGCACCACGACGACCAGCGACGGCGGCGTGAAGGTCACCGTCGACGCCCTCGTCACCGGCCGCAACCGCCTCGGCGCTCGCTCGATCGTGTCGTTCCGACCTTGGCGCTCGGGCATCGCCGTGAGCAACGACCAGGTCTACTGGGTGGAGAGCGGCACGTCGCCGGGGCTCTACTCGGCCTCCGCGACCACGCCCTGCACGACGCCTTCGTGCGTGAAGACGGTCGCAACGCTCGCACGACCGAGCGCGTTCACGGCCAGCGCAACACACGTGTATGTTGCAGACATCACCGTCATCAAGCGATTCCCGTTCGGCAGCACCACCGCCGAGACCGTGGTCAGCTCGAACATGGAGGTCGACAACCTCGCCACCGCCGGCACGCGTGTCTTCTGGACCTCGGGCGACGACTCCGCGATGAACGCGACGGTCATCGGCGGCACCACCAACACGCCCATCAACTCGAACGGCACGCCGATCGCGACTGCGGTCGCCGGCGATCAGCTCTTCTGGGCCGGCGTCGACATCAGCGGACAGAACGGCGCGATGCAGGCCATCGGCACGAACGGGAGCGGCGCGCGCGAGGTGAATCGCTTCTCGTCCGGCTTCCACACGATGGGCGGCAACGCCACGTTCCTCTATTACGCCAAGGACGACCCAGGCAGCATCCATCGCATCACGCTCGACAGCGGCCACGACGAGACCCTCGACAAGGACGCGCTCGGCGTCACCGACTTTGCCATCGACGCAACCCATGCGTACTGGGTCGAGCCCGGCGACGGCGATCTCACGAACGGGCGCGTTCGCCGGATCGCGCACGATTCCACGACCGCCGAGACGCTCGCCGTCGGCATCTCGTTCCCGCTCGCGATCGCGGTCTCCGGAAAGACCGTCTTCGTCGCGAGCGCGGGCACGAAGACTGCCTCCTACGCCGACGGGAAAATCCTGCGATTGACGCTCTCGGAGTAGTCGCCGTGTTAGATTTGACGGTTGGATGCGCGCGCTCGTCGCTCTCGGGACACTCGCGACGACCGCGGTCATCGCAGCGTGCACGCTGACGACCGATCTCGGTGCGCTCTCGACCGGCGCTGACACCGGGGGTGTGCCCGATTCCAGCGTCACACCGAGCAACGAAGGCGGAACGGTCGCCGAGGGCTCCGCGCCGGACGCTCTCTTCGAGTCCGGCACCGTCGTCGATCCGTACGTTGCCGCGGTGCGCGCGGACATGCCCGTCGCGTACTACCGCTTCGAGGACGACGCGGACTCGAACTTCGCGAAGGACGATCTCGCCGCACATCCCGCCAACGTCACGCAGAAGGGCGTGACCTTCGGCGGCACCGGCGTTCGCAATCGCGGCGTCCTCTTCGACGGCAGCGCGGCGCTCGACATCGGTGACGCGTTCGACTTCGCCGGCAAGCACGAGTTCGCCCTCGAGATCTGGGTGAAGGCCACGACGTCGTCCCTCGGCGGACACATCCTCCGAAAACGCGACGAGAGCGTCGCGGGCAATTTCCAGGGCTACATCCTCTACGCGGACGGCACCGGCAATCCGCACTTCGAGGGATGGGGCGTGGACCTCAGCGCGTGGAGCGACGATCCGCTCCCGGCGGCGTTCGCGCACGTCGTGCTCTCGGTCAGCTACGCCACGGGCAAGGGCAACGCGACCCTCTACGTCAACGCGCAACCGGCGGCGCACGGCGGCTTCGACAACGTCATCGACCTCGCCGACACCCCGGAGCATCTCGTCATCGGTCGCGGCTTCGTCGGGATGATGGATGAGGCCGCGATCTACGCGAAGGCCCTGCCTCCCGATCGCATTCTGGCCCACTACCTCGCGGGAAAACCGTGAACGCTGGCGGAGACCCGCGCGATCGCGCTAGCGTCATGGGCTCGTGATCGCGCGGCCCTTGCACGCTCCGAAGCTCTCCTTCGTGACCGCGATCGCGATCGCCGGGCTCCTGATCGCGAGCTCGTCCGGCTGCAAGAAGAAGCAGAAGCCGTTTCCACCCGCCCCTCCTCTTCTCTCGACGGCCACCACGGAAGGCGCGCCGCTCACGCCCGTTGGAACCGCCGCGACTGCCGCTCGTGCCGACGCCGGCATGGTCGCGGTTCCGGTCAACGCGATGCCCAACGTCGTGGACACGATGAGCCCAGCCGATCGCGCCGCCGTCGAGGAGGCGAAGACCACCGTCCGCGAGCTCGACGCGATGGTGAAGCGCGGCGTCCTCACCAATCCCGACAAGCCCGACGATGGCGACGCGAACATGAAATGCGGCGGTCTCGAGTCGTCGCGCGCTCGTCTCGAGGCGATGACCCATCCGGAGGCCAAGCAGCTCGTCGCCGACGAGAAGCGCCTCTGCTCGCTGGAGATCCCGCTCATCAGCGCCGACAAGACGCTCAAGCAGGTGACCATTTCGCCGTCCCAGGCGTCGCGTCAGCTCATGTGCAAGTACGCGGCGAAGGACATCGAGAAGGCCCGCAAGGAGAAGCCGGGCGACCGCCGCGTCCGCGACCTCGACACTCGGTTTGCAAGGTCGTGCCGATAGCGGCATGGTAGCTGCGTGAGCAGCCGAATCCTCGCCAAGCGCCCTCTCGGGTTTCCGTGGGAGACCACCGATCCCTTCCTCTTCTGCGTCCATCACGACGACAAGTACCCGGCCGGCGAGGAGAACCTCGCTCCGCACAAGGACACGTTGCGTGGTCGCCACATCGGTCAGGACTTCGAAGGCAAGGACGGCTGGCGCATGTACCACGGTGAGGTGGTGCCTGGATTTCCGGGCCATCCGCATCGCGGCTTCGAGACCGTCACCATCGTTCGCAAGGGCCACATCGATCACTCCGATTCGCTCGGCGCCGCCGCGCGCTTCGGATCCGGCGATACGCAGTGGCTCACCGCGGGCGCGGGCATCGTGCACTCCGAGATGTTCCCGCTCCTCGATCGCGAGAGGCCGAACCACCTCGAGCTCTTCCAGATCTGGCTCAACCTGCCGGCCGCCGACAAGATGGTCGACCCGCACTTCGCGATGCTGTGGAGCAAGGACGTCCCCAAGGCGACGTTCGAGGACGACCAGAAGCGCACCACCGCCGTCGAGATCGTCGCCGGCGAGCTCGGCGGAGAGCGCGCTCCGCCACCTCCGCCGAAGTCGTGGGCAGCGCGCCCCGATACCGACGTCGCGATCTGGACCATCCACATGCAGGCCGGTGCGACGTGGACACTGCCGCCCGCGAAGGACGCACGCGCGGTGCGAACGCTCTATTTCTTCGACGGCCCGTCGCTGAAGGTGGGCGGCGAGCTGGTCCGCGAGCACGCGGCGCTGGTCGTCGAGAGCGACGCCGATCTCACGCTCGAGGCCGGCGACGGCGACGTCGCGATCCTCATGCTCCAGGGCCGTCCGATCGGCGAGCCGGTCGTCGCGCATGGACCCTTCGTGATGAACAAGCGCGAGGAGATCGAGCGCGCGATGTCCGACTATCGCCGCACGCGCTTCGGTGGCTGGCCCTGGCCGAGCGACGACCCGGTGCACGAGCGCGATGCCGGTCGCTTCGCGCGTCACGCGGACGGCCGCGTCGAGAAGATCGAGAAGTAGACATGCCCGGGTTGCGCTTGGCCGAGCTGCGCGAGCGCTACGTCGAGCGGGCGCGACCGATGCCGGCTGCGCTCGAAGCGGAGCTGCAGGCCGACCCGCGTCCCGGCGCGAAGGCGATCCTCGCCGCCGTGGCCAAGCGCCGGCACGCGCATCGCGCCGAAGGCCAGCGCCTGCGGAAGATGCTGCGCTTCGAGCAGGATCTGTGGGCGACCGGGATCCTCTACGTGGCCGGCGTCGACGAAGCCGGCATGAGCCCGCTCGCCGGACCCGTCTACGCGGCGGCGGTGGTGTTCTCGCCGGGCAGCCGGATCGCGGACGTCGACGACTCCAAGAAGCTCGACGCGCGAGAACGCGAGCGCCTCGCCATCGAGATCAAAGCGACGGCCACGGCCTGGGCGGTGGGCACCGCGACGGTCGAGGAGATCGACACCATAAATATTTATTGGGCCGGGCTGCTGGCGATGCAGCGCGCCGTCGAGGGCCTCGGCGTCGCTCCGCAACATCTGTTAATCGACGCGCGGCGCCTGAAGGATCTCGCCATCCCGCAGGAGCGAATCATCAAGGGCGATGCGCGCAGCCTCTCCATCGCGGCGGCCTCGATCCTCGCGAAAACCGCGCGCGATGCGCTGATGCGCGAGCTCGACGCCGCGCATCCCGGCTACGGATTTGCGAAGCACAAGGGCTACCCCGTGAAGGAGCACATCGCAGCGCTCACGCGTCTCGGCGCGTGTGAGGCGCATCGTCGCTCGTTCGGCCCGGTCCGCGTGGTGCTCGGTCTACCGCCGTTGCATGCTGCTCCCGAACCGGAGCCCGAAGAGCTCGCGTAGCATCGACGACCGAGCCTTGACCGCCGCCGTCACGCCATCCTCTCTTCCGGCTCGCGCTCTCGCGTTCCTCGGTGTCGAACGCGGCGAGCGCCGCTCGGTCGGGCTCATGACTGCGCACTCCTTCTTCATGGGGTGCGGGACGGTGTTCTTCGAGACCGCGGCGAGCGCGTCGTTCCTCGCGCGCTTCGAGTCGAAGTTCATTCCGTGGGTGTATCTCGCGGCCGCGGTCGCCAACATCGCCACCGGCTCGATCTACGCGCGGGTGCAGAAGCGCGCTTCGTTCTCGGGATTGATGAAGGGAACGCTCTGGTTCCTGCTCGCGCTCGTCGTCACGGTTCGCCTCGGCTTCGCCGTGTCGAGCGTCGCGTGGGTGGCCTTCGCCGGCCTCGTCTCGTACCGCATCATCTCGAGCCTCACCGACCTCGAATACTGGGCGGTCGCTTCGCGCATCTACGACGTGAGGCAAGCGAAGCGCCTCTTCGGCTTCGTCGGCACGGGTGAGGTGGTCGCGCGTATCGCCGGCTCGTTCTGCGTGCCGATCCTCGTGAAGTTCGGCGGCGTGACCAACCTGATGGAGCTCTCGGCCGTCGCGCTCGCGCTGTGCCTCTTCTTCGTCGGTCGTGTATTGCATGGCGTTCCCGGCGTGCACTCCCCCGCCCCGGAGCCCACCGCCGCGGCACCGCGTCGTACCTTGCGCGAAGGTCTCCACGAGATCGTCTCGAGCCCGTACCTGGCCGTGGTGGTGGCGGTGGCGGTGCTCGCCACGTTCGGGAAGTACTTCGTCGACT
>JAXDMI010000803.1:0-3589 GCA_034666145.1 Myxococcales bacterium
AGACCTGCGCTCCACGAAGGCAGCGCAGGCAGTCGAGGATCGAGCTGCACGACACGACGCAGGCGCGACGGCGAGACATCCGCGTCGAGCTCCACGATGGGACGCAGCGCCGATCTCCCGAACGCGATGCGAGCGAAAGATCCGAGACGAACGTCGGTAGCGCTCAGCGACGACTCCCCCGCCGCGCCAGACTCGAACGTCTGCGTCTCGACGGCGAGGCGCGGTGAGATCCCGACATCGACGCTGGCGAACCCCACCGGCATGCGTCGCGCAACGACGATCCCCGCCACTACCGTCTCCATCTCGAAGACGTCGACGAGCGGAGCGCTCTTGCCGCCGATGAGGTCCCAGCGAATCGTCGTTCCCAGAAGCCACGAGCCGACGTGGATGTCCGCGAAGCCCGCCACCGCCGCCGAGAGATAGCCGCGCGCCGCCACGCGTCCGCCGAAACCGCCGCCGATCTCGATGGTGGGGCTCGCTTCGTTCGACGGTCGCTGGAGCGCGCCCTCTTCGACGCGCGGCCATGCCGACGTGATGGTCGGCGGCGGCTCTTCGCGATCGACGCGCGCCTCTCGCGTGTCTTTCGTGTCGCGCGCATCCGACGGCGGCACGACGAGCAGCGCTTCGAGCGTGGCGAGGAGCGCGTCTGGCGAGACGAGGCGACGTGAAGCAAAGCGTCCGTCGGCGAGCGTCACCTCCAGCGCGAGATCCCGATCGACCGCCGCGAGCCGAACGCGCGCCGTGGGATCGACGCCGGGCAGCGCAGCGATCGCTGCACAAGCGCGATCGATCGCGGCGCGCCACCGAGGCTGGACGTCGCTCGCCACGTGGATGCGCGCATCATCGCAGACGTGCTCATCGGCGCGCGCGGACACGACGCCCGAGAGCGACGTGACGCTCAAGGCCACGCCGAGCCCGAGCCCTCGTCGATGATGTGCGCTGCGGATCACGACATTCGCCGGTCAGTCGGCGGCCTCGCCGATCGCATCCACGGCCGAAGGAGCGCCGCTCACGATGATGACTGTTCGCACGGGTCGAGGACCTCCGGACGGGGGTTAGTTTCCCTGACTCTTGGCCGCTCGGCCACGTGGGCTTCAAAGGAGCAACGAGGAAAACGCCGGAATATTTATGCCGCATTCGGTGAAGGCCCGACTGCCCATCGGCAAACAGAGGCCGAGGCATGAATCGATGAAGGCTCCCCTACGACACCTCGCAGTAACCACGCTCGCGCTCGCGTTATCGGGTCTGCACACGGTGGCGTGCGGCTCGTCGACCTCGAGCGGGACGAGCGGAACGAACGGCACTATCGCCGGCGACAGCGGCAGCGGAGGTACCAACGCCACGGCCGACGACGGCGGCACCGGCGCGACGGACTCGCCGGCCGGCCCGAGCGGCAACGGCTCCGGCACGGTGACGGGCTCGATCGGTGGCGCTCCCTTCGGCTCGGTCGCGACCGCGCTCTGGGCCGGCGCCGCGGACGACCCTGCCACCACCGTTGTCTATGTCTTCTCCAAGCCGGTCGCGTGCAGCGCGCTCGCCGCGCCCGGTTGGGACACGCGCATCACGAACGGCACCAGCGTCCTCGAGATGAAATCCTTCGGCACCACGCCTGGCACGTACAAAGTCGTGACCACGCTGACGCCGGCCCCGGGCGAAGCGTCCGTCAATTACACGCTCTCGTCGACCATGGGCACGCCCAAGGAAGACGGCAGCACCGCGGGCTCGGTCACGCTCACCACCCTCACGCCGAATACCTCGGCCACGGGCTCGTTCACGCTCGCGTTCGCGTCAGGCCCACTGAGCGGGACCTTCGATGCCGTCTATTGTCCCGGAGGTCACGAGCCATGAAGTCGTATGTATCATTGCTTGCCGCTGGTCTCGTCGTCGTCGCTTGCAGCAGCTCGAAGAGCGGCGGCACCGCCGCCACCAACGACGGCGGCGCCGCCTCCACGGCAGGAACGGTCCCCGCCGACCTGCGCGACGTCGAGCGCGACGGCGAAGGCCTCGTCACGACGACGTTCGGGTCGTACCCCGACTACAAGGCCGACTGGGCGCGAGCGGCATCGGTCCTCGGTCTCCTCCAGCAGGTCTGGACCCGCGCCAAGGCGCAGAACCCGGGTCTACCGGCTGGCGCGGTGACGATGGTCGACACGGCGATTGCCGATCTCGACGCCGGCATCAACGCGATGGATCAGAAGAAGGCCGCGCAGGCCGCCAACCAGGTGGGGCTCGCCTGCCCGCCGCTGTTCGACTTCTTCCATCCCGATGCGCCGCAAGGCATCCTCCGCATGGACGCCGTCTTCCGTCAGGTCGGTCTCGACGCGAAGTTCGCCGACCCGGCGACGGTCGCCAAGGACGTGACGAGCCTCGAGACGGATTACGCGGCAACGAAGGACGCGATCAACGTGCGCGCTCCGATGTGTCATCGCGTCGGCGGTACCGCCACGGTGACCGGCGACATCGAGACCTCGCTCGCGAACATCAAGGCCGCCCTCGCGAAGAACCCGCCCGATCTCACGGTCGTCGAGCAAGAGAGCGAGAACGGAGCGCTCGAGATCGACACGCTCGAGCTCCTCTTCGACTGCCCGCCCGACAACATCGCTCCAACGACGGGACTCGGCGCGAAGTGCACCGACGACACGCAGTGCGATGCCGGTCAGACCTGCGACAAGACGAATGCCGGCGGCAAGTGCTCGCCCGCAGCGACCAACGAGATCGGCACGCCGTGCTCGAGCACCGTCGACTGCGGGACCGACGGTCGCTCCGCCTGCCAGACCGAGGCCGGTGACAACTACAAGGGCGGCTACTGCTTCGTGGAGCCGTGCAACGACATCAACGTGTGCCCTCCCGGCGGCACGTGCGTGTCGCTCGGCGGCGAGAGCCCAGGTTGCTTCAAGCGCTGCGCGGTCGACGGCGATTGTCGACAGGCGGAGGGCTACGTGTGCCAGCTCTTCTCGACGACGCCGCCGATCGGCTTCGGCCCGACCGACCATGCCTGCGCATTCCCGTGCACGCGCGACGCCGACTGCCACACGCCGTTGAAGTGCGACGTCGCCTCGGGAAAGTGCCAGCCGTGATCGGACGGCGACGTCTCTTCCTCGTGACGGCGGGCGCCGCCGTCGCGTGCACATCGAGCACGGGCGCAGGTCCGAGCGCGGGGACGTCGGGGGGCACGGCGCCGGGTTCTTGTGGCCTGGCCGCGAAGGGACCAGGCCTCGGCTACTGCGTGGTCGCGCAGGAAGAGCTGGTTTTTCCCGGCGCCGCCACGCTCGGCGTCGGCGAAGCGATGTTGCGCTCGTTCGACGACAAGACGGCGGCCATCGTCGCGCGGGACGCGAAGGGCCTCTACGCGTTGAGTGCGATCTGCACGCATGCATGCTGCACGGTGTCGTTGTGCGGAGCGGGCGACACCTGCTCTTCGCCGGTGCTCAGCCCTCGCGACTGTGCCGACGCCTCGCGCGCGGTGCTGTCACCGACGGGTCCGGCGTTCCTGTGTCCCTGCCACGGCAGCCTCTTCTCGGCCGACGGCACCGTCACGCAAGGACCGGCACAGCGCGCGCTGCCCACCGTCGCGATGCGGATCTCCGGC
>JAXDMI010000804.1:0-5180 GCA_034666145.1 Myxococcales bacterium
CGCACGACGATCGGCTCGAGCAGCCCGTGCTCCTTGATCGACGCTGCGAGCTCGTCGATCTTGTCCTTCGCGAAGTGCTGGCGCGGCTGGCCCTTCTGCGGCGTCAGCTTCTCGAGCGCGCACGAGAACACGCTCTTGTCGCCGTACTGCGACGGCGCTTGCTCGCGGGCGGCCGGCAGCAGCGCGTCGAGGCCACGACCGAGCGCGCGGCGCTTCGAGTCGTTCAGCGGCGAGCTCACGAGCGGCCCCCAGCCGCTTTCTTCTTGGACTTCGCAGGTGTCGTCCTGGCGCTGGTGCTCTCCTGCTTCACGAGCAGCTCGCGTGCGAGCGAGAGGTATCCCTGCGCGCCTTTCGATTGCACGTCGTAGAGGAGCGCGGGCTTGCCGTGCGACGGCGCCTCGGAGAGCCGAACGTTGCGCGGAATGACGCTGTCGAAGACGTAGAAGTGCTTCTTCACTTCCTCGGCCACCTGGTGCGCGAGGTTGTTCCGCGGGTCGAACATGGTGAGGACGACGCCCTCCACCTCGAGGCCGGGGTTCATTCCGTTCTTCACGCGATCGATGGTGGCCATGAGATGCGTGAGGCCTTCGAGCGCGTAGTACTCGCACTGCAGCGGCACGAGCACGGCATCGGCGGCAGCGAGCGCGTTCACGGTGAGCAGACCGAGCGACGGCGGGCAGTCGATGAACACGTGATCGAAGCGATCGAGCACCTTCGCGAGCGCGTTCTTCAGCTTGAGCGCGCGCTTGGGATCGTCGACGAGCTCGATCTCGGCAGCGACCAGGTCCTGCGTGGCCGGCGCAACGACGAGGCGCGGCACTTCGGTGTCGACGAGAACGTCGTCCATACCGACTGCGCCGATGAGCACGTCGTAGATGGTTCGCTCACGCGTTCCAGGGCGAACGCCGCAGCCCGAGCTCGCGTTGCCTTGCGGATCCATGTCGACGAGCAGCGTGCGCTTCTCGGCGGCGGCGACGCTCGCGGCGAGGTTCACCGCCGTGGTCGTCTTTCCGACGCCGCCCTTCTGATTGACGACGCACGTCACGCGCGCACGGTTCGGAGCAGCTGCCATCGGCTGTGCCCTGTGTAGACCCGATGGACATGCCGCCGCAACGGTGGTGCGTGCGAGCGAACAGCGCGTGATGGAAAACAGCTGCGCTTTTTTGACCGGCAACACCAGTGGCGTATGGTGTGACCAGATGTAGGTGAACGTAGTCACTGAGCAAGTGACGGCGAGTCATCGACCGAGGGAGCGACGATGAAGGACGCGTTGACGAAGGTGTTGGTGGCTCTGGATCGCGACGACGCGAGCGTCGATCGGATCATGGCCGCTTCGTTCTTCCGCACGCGACCGATGCAAGCCGGCGCAGCGCCGGTCATCCGCCTCGACGAGCGCCTGAGGGCCTCGCCGCGCGCCTCCTCATGAAGATCTGGGCACTGCTTCCTTGTGATTTGCGCGGAGGTTATTGAGAGATGGGCGTTCCGAAGAGCTACCGGAGCATCGAAGAGTTCGAGCGCGAGACGATCCGACCCGACATGAAGTGCGGGTTCTCGCTGGACGATCTGATGCAAGACACGACGTTTCATGGCTCCGACTTGCTCTTCGACGACACCGTCGACGAGTACGCCGAGCCGGACGATGACGACGACGACGATTGATTCGTGAGCGACGAAATCCCTTCCCGGGGATGTGAGCAGTACCGCCCTCGGAGGACGCCTCTCCTCCGGGGGCGTTCTCTTTTAACCGCTAACCACTGACCGCCGGTCAGGCCCTCATGCCGCCATCGCGGACGACGTCATCGCGATGGCCAGCGGAGCGAGGACGACATCGACGTCGCGGCGCACGCGGGCGACGTCCGTGCTGGTCGTCGCGTCGTAGAGCGGCGCCGCGAGCAGGCTGTCGAAGAACGCGAGCGCGAACGGCGCGAACGCCTCGAAGCGCGTCCACTCGGCGAGCGGGTCGAGCGCGAGCTGCTCGATCGCGTCGAGCTCGCGCGCCATGCGGATCGACCAGCGGTACGTCCGCGCCACGACCGCGACGACCGAAGCGTCGTTCGAGGCGCCGTGGGCGGCTGTGAACGAGAGCGTCGCGCGGAGCGTCCGGAGGGTCATCGCGACCGCGTCGAGCGGAGAATCGTCGCGATCGCGCATCGCGCGGAGCGTCGTGCGTGCCCTGAGCCAGCGGGCCAGCTCGGCGTCGAGATGGTCGAAGTCGGCGGCGGTGGCGGTCGTCCTGGCGCTCATGGAGGACGAAGCTGCAGCGTCCGTGCCGGTCGAAACGGCCTCCAAAGCGACATCGGGATGACACTCGCGACGGAACCGTCATGACGATGACGGACCACGAGGCTTGACCCCCCCTGTGGGAAAAGTAATGTTCCGCGCCCAAATGCAAGTCAGCGAGAAGCGCATCTCTCCCGTCGTCATGGAGCTCTCGGTCGAGGTCCCGGCGACCATCGTCAAGGCCGAGATCGACAAGGCCTATGTGACCCTCGGCAAGAAAGCCCACATCAAGGGCTTCCGTCCGGGAAAGGCGCCGCGTGACGTGCTCACGCGCATGTTCGCGCCTCAGGTCCAGAACGACGTCGCCAACGCGATCGTCAACGACACGCTCCCCAAGATCCTCAGCGACAAGAACCTGACTCCGGTGAGCCAGCCCAACGTCGAGGCGAAGGGCGTCGACCCGAAGCTCCCGTTCTCCTTCACGGCCACGTTCGAGGTGCAGCCCGAGATCGAGAACGTGAAGTTCGAGGGCTTCGAGCTCTTTCGACCGAAGGTGGAGGTCGAGGAGAAGCTCATCGAGGAGCAGACGGAAGGCCTCCGCCAGCGTCATGCTGCGCTGAAGGCCCCCGAGCCCGCGCGTCCCGCGGCGAAGGGTGACGTCCTCTCGATCGACTTCACGCTCTCGGTCGACGGTAAGGACATCAAGGACGGCGGCGGTCAGGGCGTTCAGATCGAGCTCGGCTCCGGCCAGGCGCTCCCGGAGATCGACGAGGCTCTCGTCGGCAAGAACGTCGGCGAGAAGGCCACGGCCGAGCACACGTTCCCGGCCGAGCACCCGCGCGAGGACTTCCGCGGCAAGAAGGGCACGTTCACGATCACCGTGAGCGACCTCAAGGAGCGCGTGCTCCCGACCATCGATGACGAGTTCGCCAAGGACATCGGCTTCGACACGTTGATCGCGCTCCGCGCCGACATCCACACGAAGCTCGAGAAGAACGCGAAGGATCGCTCCGAGACCGTCCTGGCCGAGCAGATCGTCGACAAGCTGAACAGCGAGAACACGTGCGACGTTCCGCCCTCGCTCGTCGAGCAGCAGGCGCGCATCATGGAGCAGGAAGTCCTGCAGAGCGCACGCCGGATGGGTCAGCGGATCACGCAGGAGCAGTACAACGCGCTCCACGTCGCGATCCTCGCCGACGCCGAAAAGAAGGTCCGCGCCGGCCTCCTCATGGCCGCGATCGCGCGCAAGAACGAGTTCAAGGTCACCGACGAGGACATCGAGAAGGGCCTGGCTGAGCTGGCCGAGGAGACCGGGAAGAACGTCGCGAAGCTGCGCGTCGAGTATCGTGAGAAGTCGAAGCGCGACATCCTCATCGGCATGATCCTCGAGGACAAGATCCTCGACTTCATCGAGACCAAGTCCAACATCAAGGACGGCGACCCGCCCAAGTTGGAGGCGAAGCCGGAACCGAAGGCGGAACCGGCCGTAGAGGGTGCGGCATCCAAAAGCGAAGAAGAGAAGAAGGAAGGCTGAGCAATGACGTTCAAGCGACCCGAAAACCGCGCGCAGGCGATGTCCATCCTGGAGAGCGCCAGCGCCTCCGGGTTCCTCGCGTCCGTCACCTCCGGAGGCAGCGGCCTCGGCGCACCGAGCGCCTCGGGTGTCCTCATCCCGAACGTCGTCGAGACGACGCACCGCGGCGAGCGCGGCTGGAGCATCTTCGACCGGCTCCTCAAGGACCGCATCGTGTTTCTCTACGACGAGATCCACGACATGCTGGCGAACGTGATCATCGCCCAGTTCCTGTTCCTCGAGAGCGAGGATCCGGACAAGGAGATCATGGTCTACATCAACAGCCCCGGCGGCGTGGTGACCAGCGGTCTCGCGATCCACGACACCATGCAGTACGTCCGCTGCGACGTCTCCACGACCTGCCTCGGCATGGCGGCCTCCATGGCGGCCGTCCTCCTCGCAGCAGGTACGAAGGGCCGTCGTAACGCGCTGCCCAATGCCCGCGTCATGATTCACCAGCCCATGGGCGGCGCACGTGGTCAGGCGTCGGACATCGAAATCCAGGCTCGCGAGATCCGTCACCTCAAGGACGTGCTCACGGACATCCTCGTGAACGCGACCGGTAAGGCCAAGGACCAGGTTCACAAGGACATCGACCGCGACTTCTACCTCAGCGCCGCAGCTGCGAAGGAGTACGGTCTCATCGACAACGTCATGCTTCCCCCGAAGAAGCGCGGGGACGGTACGAAGGAGAAGTAGGGGCCGCCTGGCCGTTGCTTCGCTCGAGTCTGTTCGCGTGAACGGCGCGCTCCCCGCGCCGTTCTACTTTCACAAGCTTGCGGCAGCGCGGGCAGGGGAATAAGCTTCTCCGAAGAGGAAGAGGGATCTGTGGAGCGCCGTCGCGACGATCACAACAGCGGAAACCTGAGCTGCTCCTTCTGTGGCAAGTCCCAGAAGGAGGTCAAGAAGCTCATCGCCGGACCTACGGTCTACATCTGCGATGAGTGCATCGGTCTCTGCAACGACATCATCGCGGAGGAAGTGGAGAAGGACGAGCCGTACGCCGGCACCGCTCCCATTCCGAAGCCGTCCGAGATCAAGACGATCCTCGACGACTACGTGATCGGCCAAGAGCGCGCGAAGAAGACGCTCGCCGTCGCGGTGCACAACCATTACAAGCGCATCGAGTCGCGCGTCGCCTCCGACGAGGTCGAGCTCGGCAAGTCGAACATCTTGCTCCTCGGGCCCACGGGCTCCGGCAAGACGCTCCTCGCGCAGACGCTCGCGAAGATCCTCCACGTCCCGTTCGCGATCGCAGACGCGACGACGCTCACGGAAGCCGGCTACGTCGGCGAGGACGTCGAGAACATCATCGTCCAGCTGCTCCAGAACGCCGACCACGACGTGGAGCGCGCGCAGCGCGGCATCGTCTACATCGACGAGATCG
>JAXDMI010000805.1:0-6450 GCA_034666145.1 Myxococcales bacterium
GTCTTCACCCGGCGGCCGCGCGGCGGCGATCCAGAGCGCGTCGAGGGACGTCGAGGCCTCGCAGCGTGAGCTCGACGTCGCCGGCAGCGACTGCCGGAATGCGTGCCGCGCGCTCGGCTCGATGGATCGCGCCGCCGGGCGTCTCTGCGCGCTCTCGCGGGGCGACGGCGAGCCCCAGCGGTGCGACGACGCCAAGAAACGCGTGTACTCTGCACGCGACCGCGTCAAGACCACCTGCGGGACCTGCGCCGACGGGACCACCGTCGACCGCGCGGCCCCCATTCCCTCGCGCTGACGCGCTGACGCGGTGACGCGCTGACGTTCCGCCCTTCCCTCGGCGCACGTGCCTGACTAGCGTGACGTCCGTGACCGACGCGACGACCACCCCGCGAGGCGACGCCGCCGACGTGCGCGACGTGCGCGACGTGCGTGAAGGCGGTCGCTGGACGCTCGCGCAGCGCGCCAAGAACGACGTGCTCTGGCTTCTCGCGTCGGGCGCGTTGGCCACGATCGGGCGCCTCTCGCCGCGTGTCCTTCATGTCGCGGGCGTCGCGCTGGGACGCCTCGCGCACCTCGTCCTTCCGCCGGCGCGCAGGCTCGCGGAGCGCAACGTGGCGCTCGCCTTCCCGGAGCTCGACGGCGCCGCGCGCCGTGCGCTCGTCGCGCGCACGTATCGCACGCTCGGCGGCTACCTCGGCGACGCCGTGGCGATGCTCGATCCTCGACGCCCCGTGCTCCCCCTCCCCTTCGCGACCGGCGCGCGCGCCACGCTCGACGCCGCGCTCGCCGAAGGCCGCGGCGTCCTCTTCGCGTCCGCGCATCTCGGTCCGTGGGAGCGGGTGGCGGCGACGCTCGTGCAATGCGAGCTGCCCTTCACCGCGGTCGCGCGCGAGGCCTACGATCCGCGTCTCACCCGGCTCTACGAGCGGCTCCGCGGCGGTCGCGGTCTCGCCACCATCTATCGCGGCGCGCCCGGCGCCGGCGTCGCGCTCCTCCGCACGCTTCGTCGCGGGCGGATCCTCGGCATCCCGATGGACCTCGCATCGCGCGTCCCGAGCATCGACGTTCCGTTCCTCGGACGCGATGCGCGGACTCCCGTCGGCCCCGCGCGCCTCGCGCTCCGCACCGGAGCGGCCGTCGTGGTCGGCGTCCCGGCGCCGTCAAGCAGCGCAGACGCCGTGGCCGGCGAGCTCGAGCTAGCCGTCACGCGCATCGTCACGAGCGACCTCGATGCTTCGCCCGAGAGCGAACGCATCCTCACGACCCGCATCAACGACGCCATCTCCGCGTGCATCCGCGCCATGCCCGAGGCCTGGGTTTGGATGCATCCGCGCTGGCCGACCACGACCACGTCGACGACTACAGTGTAGGCCGACGGCGAGCCAACCTTCCGATTGCATGGAAGAAGCGGTCTGACGACGGCTCCTGATATGCTCGGACTCCGATGGCGGAGAAGGTGCCGCGGCTCGTCGCCCATGTCGACGTCCGCCAGTTCAAGCTCGATGCGATGGACGGCTTCCTGCTGACCCGCATCGACGGTCGCCTCGGCAAGAAGCAACTTGCGCAGGACACCGGTCTGCCCGAGTTCCAGGTCGAGAAGACCCTCGAGAAGCTCGAGAAGCTGGGCGTCGTCGAGATCGTCGATCCGAACGCACCGGTAGCCGCTCCGCCGCCGCCCGCGGCTCCGGCGCGCGATCGCACGCAGCTCCCGCAGTTCGCGTCGATCGGCATCGACCCCAAGTACGACCCGAAGGAGCTCGAGGAGAACGTCGAGCTCTCGGCCGATCAGAAGAAGCGCGTCCTCGACATGTTCTATCGGCTCGACGATCTCGATCACTACACGCTGCTCGGCGTCGGCAAGGAAGCCGACAAGAAGACCGTGAAGCGCTCGTACTTCGAGCTTGCATCGCTGATGCACCCCGATCGCTACTTCAAGAAGAACCTCGGCTCCTTCAAGGGCAAGATGGAGGCGCTCTTCGGTCGCATCACCGAGGCGCACGACATCCTCGTCGATGCCGCGAAGCGCCTCGATTACGACGCGTATCTCGACGAGGTCGCCACCACCAAGGGCATGGAGGCGATGTTCGAGCGCGCGCTCGAAGAGACGCGCAAGGCCGCGGAGCACTCCGCCGCGAACGCGGCTGCGACCGCGGCCAATCCCGCCGCGCGCGACTCCGTCGCGAATGCCGGAGCGCCCCGCACGTCGTCGAACCCGGGTCCGGTGATGCCGACCGGTCCCTCGCCGCAGGAGCTCCAGGCACGTCGCGAGGCGCTCGCGAAGCGCCTCCTCGGCGGGCAATCGGTGAGGCCACCGGCAGCGCACCACAGCGTCGCGCCTCCGTCGGATTCGAATCCGCTCCGCTACCAGAGCTCAGGCGATGCGATGGACGCTCTGAAGCGTCGCTACGAAGAGCGCATCGACAACGCCACCGCGAATCAGGCGCGCAAGTATTCGAAGCTCGCCGAGGACGCCCTCTCCAAGAACGATCTCGTCGCCGCCGCGAGCTCCCTCCACATCGCCACGAAGTTCGCGCCCGACGATACGGCGCTGGCGATGCGGTACCAGGAGGTCAAGAACGACGCCGACAAGCTGCTCTGCGAGAGCTACATCAAGCAGGCGACGTACGAGCAGCGGAGCCACCACTGGCCCGAAGCGGCGCGCACCTGGCAGAAGGTCACGAAGATCCGCCCCGGCGACATCAACGCGAACGCCCAGGCCGCGAAGTGCCTCCTGAAGGCCGAAGGCGGCGACATGCACCAGGCCGCCGAGCATGCGAAGGCCGCCGTGATCGCCGAGCCGGCGGTCGTCGAGCACCACATCGTGCTGGCCGAGATCTACGCCAAGGCTGGGCTGCAAGCCTCCGCCAAGCGCGCCGCCGAGACCGGCCTGGCGCTCGACCCCAAGAATCCCGTGCTTTTGGGCATCACGAAGAAGACAGCGAAGACATGACGGGCGTACGCCTTAAGACGTATCCCTTCGATACAATGGCGATCAGGCGTTGTAGGCTTTCGTCTCGGTAAGGAGAGCGCGCGTATGGAGAAGGTCATCGGTATCGACCTAGGGACGACGAATTCGTGTGTCGCCATCGTCGAGAATGGGACGCCGGTCGTCATCCCGAACCGTGGTGGATACAAGACCACGCCTTCGATGGTGGCTGTGACGGAGGCCGGTAAGCGCCTCGTGGGTCACATCGCGAAGAGGCAGGCGATCACGAACGCGGAGAACACGGTGTACGCCGCAAAGCGTCTCATCGGCCGCAAGTGGAACTCGCCGCAGGTGAAGAACGCCGTCGCGACGTCCAGCTATCGCATCGTGGAGGGCCCGCACAACGACGTGCGCATCGTCCTCCGCGACAAGGAGTTCTCGGTCCCCGAGATCAGCGCGATGGTCCTCCAGGAGATGAAGGTCATCGCCGAGGACTACCTCGGTGAGACGGTCTCCAAGGCGGTCGTCACCGTCCCCGCGTACTTCAACGACAACCAGCGTCAGGCGACGAAGGACGCAGGCGAGATCGCCGGCCTCGACGTCATCCGCATCATCAACGAGCCGACCGCCGCCGCGCTGTCCTACGGCTTCGGCCGCAACATCGAGAAGACCGTCGCCGTCTACGACTTCGGCGGAGGCACCTTCGACATCTCGATCCTCGAGATCGGCGCCCACGGCGTCTTCAAGGTCATCGCCACCGCCGGCGACACGTTCCTCGGCGGCGAGGACATCGACGCGCGCATCATCGACTGGCTCGTGTCGGGCTTCAAAGAGGAGCACGGCATCGACCTCCGGCAGGACCGCATGGCGCTCCAGCGCCTCAAGGACGCCGCGGAAAAAGCGAAGTGCGAGCTCTCTTCGGTCCGCGAGACCGAGGTGAACCTCCCCTTCATCATCTCGAGCGGGCGCAACGAAGCGCTCCACCTCCAGCGCACGCTCACGCGTCAGACGCTCGAGGAGCTCAGTGACGATCTCATCGAGCGCACCGTCGACATCTGCAAGCAGACGCTCGAAGACGCAAAGCTCGGCAAGGACGAGATCGAAGAGGTCGTTCTCGTCGGCGGCATGACGCGCATGCCGAAGATCCAGCAGTCGGTGCAGGGCTTCTTCGAGAAGGAGCCCAACAAGGGCGTGCATCCCGACGAGGTCGTCGCGCTCGGCGCCGCCATCCAGGGCGCGGCGCTCGTCGACGACAAGCAGGAGATGGTCCTCCTCGACGTCACGCCGCACGCGCTCGGCATCATGACGTTCGGCTCCTACTTCGAGGAGCTCATCCCGCAGAACACGACGGTGCCGACGCACCGCACGAAGATCTTCACGACCAGCCGCGACAACCAGACGGCGGTGAAGATCCTCGTCATGCAGGGCGAGTCGCAGCGCGCCGAGGACAACGAGCTCCTCGGCGAGTTCATCCTCACCGGTCTCCGCCGCGCCCCCAAGGGCCAGGTCGAGATCGAGGTGACCTTCGAGATCAACGCCGACGGTATCGTCTCGGTACGCGCGAAGGATCTCGAGACCGGCCTCGAGCAGTCGATCCAGGTCACCGCGACGAGCGGCCTGACGAAGGACGAGATCAAGTCGATGATGGAGAACGCGAAGGACGACCTCGTCGACCGTCGCACCTCCGAGGAGTTCGAAGCCGCCAAGCAGGAGGCCGAGAAGCTCATCGGTGAGATCGAGAAGCTGTTCCCGCAGGTGCAGCAGATCGTCGCATCGAGCGACTTCGGGCGAGATGCTATCGAGAAGGCAAAGGCGATCGTCGACAAGGCGCGCGCCGCCATCGAGAAGCGAGACGCTGCCGCCGTGAAGGAGCAGATCGAGGGTCTCACGCGTACGCACCGTATGTTCAAGGGGGTCGTTGCGAAGACGTGACGCCGCTTCTCGCAACGAAACTGAAGTGACGAACGAGCCCGAGGACAATCCTTCAGGGGGGGAGGACCAAGACGACGACTCTGCGGATGACGCGGAGCAGGACCGCCCCACGGTCGCTCCGCCCTTCGATCCGGTCGCGTTCGCTCAGGAAGTCCTAGGCGGAAAGCCCTCGCCTGCGGCCGGTATCCCGGCCGTCAAGGCGTCGCCGGGGCATCTCGGACCGCCGAAGTCTTCGCTCGAAGGCGCGCCGTCGGGCCGCAAGACGCCGCTCGGCGTCGGCGCCGTGGGCCGTCCGACGCCGCTCGGTGTGGGTCGCCCGCCGCTGCCGACGTATAGCGACCCGGAGGAGCTCGAGGACGCGCGCCTCCGCTCGCAGGCCTCGGAGCCCGTGCACGGCGGAACGGCGCGGCCGACGCCGAAGGGTCTGCTCTCGCTCGCCAACGCGCGCATCCCGTCCAACCTCCCGCCGCGCAAGCAGAGCACCAACTCGTTCGCTGCGGTCGATCGCGAATGGGAGGAGCTCGCGACGAGCCCCCCGCCGGCGATGCAGCAGGACCTCATCGACGCGATCTCCCGTGGCGACGCTCCACCGTCGACGAAGGACGCACCCGACCTCGCGGCGCTCGCGGCTCAGCAGGCGTCTGCGGCGCGCTCGATGCCGCCGGTGCCGCCGACCGCGCAGGAGATGAACGACCGCGTCTCGCTCGGTGACTACACCGGCGCGCTCGAGATCGCGGAGAAGCTCCTCGACATCGATCCCGACGACGAAGCCATAAAGGTGGTCGCCGAGAGCTGTCGCGGCATCCTCAAGCAGATGTATACTGCACGCATCGGTCCGCTCGATCGCGTGCCGCTGGTGATGGTCGCGCGCGATCAGCTGCGCTGGCTCTCCATCGATCACCGCGCGGGCTTCGTGCTGTCGCTCGTCGACGGCGTATCGAGCCTCGAGATGATCCTCGACGTGAGCGGGATGCCCGAGCTCGACGCGCTCCGGATCCTCTCCGAGCTCGCGCAGCAGCGCATCATCTCGTTCCGCTGAGACCTCGCGCCTCTTCTCGCGTTCCCTGCGTGACGTCGCCAGCCAAGGGCTGCCCGCATGAAGATGCGGCACCCTGACACGCCTTTTTGTCGCCCGGCAGTGGCAGGGTGTATTGAATAGAGTAAAAGCTGAGCCGTCGAAGACCTAACGGCGAGCCCAGCTATGGGGCGCTCACGGGACTCATTTCGTGAGCGATCTTACATAGCTGGACGAATCGTGTTCACCGCTTCACCGCCCCTGGAGGATTTCTTCATGCGACTTTCTGCCTGCCTCTCCGTTGCTGCTCTTTCCGGCCTCGGTGTCTTCGCCTTCGCGACCGATGCGAGCGCCCAGGACCCCGCCGGCGCCCCGGCCGCCGGCGCCCCCGCCCCCGGCGCCCCTGCACCGGCCCTTCCCGCCGAGCACGACGACGACGAGAGGCCGATGAAGAAGCTCGGTCTCGAGCTCAATCCCCTCGGCTTCGCGATCGGTCGCTACAGCATCAACATCGAGTACATGCTGGCCCGTCACCACGCGCTCATCCTGACGCCGTTCTTCGACAACACCCCGGTCA
>JAXDMI010000806.1:0-7359 GCA_034666145.1 Myxococcales bacterium
CGCGACATTGCTCGCGGCGAGCCTTCCCCCAAGACCCGGACGCTCGGAGAGGCCAGCGTGATGCCGCCGTCAGTCGGTATCGGCGAGCACGCCGGCGACATGGGCGCGGCCCCGCAGCCGGCAGGAAGGGGCCCGCGATGAGCGACTCCGCCTCCGCCAAATACGCGATCGTCAACGATCTGGGCCTCCACGCGAGGGCCGCAACGAAGCTGGTGCAGCTGGCATCGAAGTACCCCTGCGACGTGCAGCTCTCGCACCAGGGTCAGTCGGCAAACGCCAAGAGCGTCATGGGCGTGCTCCTTCTTTGCGGCTCGAAGGGCACGGTCGTCGAGGTCACGGCCACCGGGGCGCAGGCCGACGAGTGCGTGAAGGCCATCGGCGAGCTCATCGCATCGCGGTTCGGAGAGCCTAGCTGATGGCCGAGCGCCGCAGCACCCCGCCGAAGGGGACGCGCAAGAGCGCGAGCCCCGATCGCCCGTCGGGCGGGAGCCTGCTCGCGGAGCGGCCGTCGGGGTCGGTGCTGCCCGCCGCGGCTTCGTCGAGCAGCTCGGCGATCCCAGCGGCGCCGCCGTCGATCCCGCCCAGCATGTACGACCTCGATCACCACGACGCGGTGACGCTGAAGGGCATCGCCGGCTCGCCCGGTGTGGCCGTCGGCCCCGCGCTCGTGCTCGGCGATCTGCGCGCGTCGTTCGTGCGCAGGCACGTGCATACTGCACAGATCCAGCAGGAGCTCGATCGCGTACAGCAGGGCGTCCAGGCGGCGAAGAGCACGCTGCAAGCGGTCGACTCGCGGATGCCGAAGGCGATGCGCGAGGCGTCGGCGATCCTCGAGGCGTATCAGATGATGCTCTCGGATCCGACGCTGCACGAGCTCATCACCGCGAAGATCCGCAAGGAGAAGAAGTGCGCCGAGTGGGCGGTCTCCGAGGCGAGCGAAGAGATCGTCGCGATGTTCGGGCCGCGCGAGTCGGGAGACCGCGACGCGTACATCTCGGAGCGACGCCACGACGTCGAGTTCGTGTGCGATCGGCTCCTTCGCGCGCTCGTCGGCGAGGAGTCGCAGCACTCGGTGCGCCTCGACGAGCCGATGATCGTCGTGGCGCGCGACCTCTCGCCCGCCGACACCGCCAGCATGGTGCGCGAGCCGGCGCTCGCGTTCGTCACGTGCGTCGGAACGCGCACGAGCCACACGTCGATCATGGCGCGCGCGCTCGAGATCCCGTGCGTGGTCGGCGTCAGCAATGCGCTCGAGCAGATCCGCACCGGTGACATCCTCGTCGTCGACGGCCTCACCGGTCAGGTCTTCGTCCATCCCACCGACCAGTCCATCCGCGACGCTCGGCAGCGCTCCGAGCAGCACCTTGCCTTCGCGCGCCGGCTCCTCTCGGCGCGTCACAAGCCGGCCGTCACCGCCGACGGCGTGTCACTGGCGCTGAAGGCCAACGTCGAGCTCCCCGCCGAGGCCATCCTCGCCGTCGATCACGGCGCGCAGGGCATCGGGCTCTATCGCACCGAGTTCCTCTACATCGATCGCACCACCCAGCCTGGCGAGGACGAGCAGTACGAGGTCTACCGCGCGATCGTCGAGGCGGTGAGCCCGCAGCCCGTGACACTGCGCACCTTCGACATCGGCGGCGACAAGTTCGCGAGCACGTTCCAGATGCCGGCGGAGATGAACCCCGCGCTCGGCCTCCGCGCAGTGCGTCTGGCGCTGAAACAGCCCGAGGTCTTCCTCACGCAGCTGCGCGCGATGGTCCGTGCCAGCGCGCACGGCGACGTTCGCATCATGGTGCCGATGGTATCGAGCGTGCACGAGATGCGCGAGGTGAAGCGCCTCATCGCGCAGGCGCGCGAGCAAGTGCGTGCGCGCGGTCAGGCCTTCGAGGAGCACATCCCGCTCGGCATGATGATCGAGGTGCCCGCCGCCGCGATCATGGCCGACGTGTTCGCGCGCGAGGCGGAGTTCTTCAGCCTCGGGACCAACGACCTCGTGCAGTATGCACTCGCCATCGATCGCGCGAGCCAGTCGCTCGCCGCGCAGGCTTCGCCGTTCGACCCCGCGATCCTGCGCATGATCAAGTTCGTGACCGACGCCGGCAAGGCCCGCGGTATCCCCGTGTCGCTCTGCGGAGCAATGGCCTCCGATCCGCTCGCTGCATGTCTGCTCGTCGGTCTCGGACTGCGCGAGCTGTCGATGGAAGCCGCCGCCATCCCGGAGATCAAAGAGGCGGTGCGCCGTCTCAACGTGCCCGAGGCCGAGGCCATCGCCGAGCAAGCGCTCGCGTGCGACAGCGCCGACGCCGTCGAAGAGCTCCTCGCACGCGAGCTCGCGCCGCGGCTGATCGACCTCCTCGCCGGCATCGCGGAGGACGTCGCGATCACACGCTCGAGCGTGCCGCCGCCGAGCGAGCCCTGACGATCGTGACCGCGCTGCGGCCCTCGAGTCGGCAGACGCGGGGGTCATGCACGCGGGGCCGCACGGCGATCGCGTTCGTCGTCGTCGCGCTCTCCACGGCGATGGCGCGGGACGCGCATGCGACGCCTTCGGCGAAGCTCGTCTACGTGCGCGGCACGGACACGGCCGCGTGCCCGGACGAGACGATGCTCCGCCGCGCCGTCGCGACGCGCATCGGCTACGACCCATTCTTCCCCACCGCTTCGAAGACGGTGATCGCGCAGCTGTCGCGGGCGAAGACCGGCTATCGCGGCAAGATCCAGATCGTCGGTGACGACGGCGTCATCCGCGGCGAGCGCGAGCTCGCGACGCGCGGCGATGATTGCTCGGAGCTGATCAGCGCGATGGCGCTCGCGGTGAGCATCGCGCTCGATGACCTCGACGACGGCCCGCATGCAGCGGCGGCGCCCGAAGCCGTCGCGCCTGCCACGTCCGAGAGCTTCCCCGATGTGGCACCGCCGATCGAGGCACCCGCACCGCCGAGCGCCGCCGACGCGCCCCCCACCCCGCCTCCGGCGGCGGCCACCACGACGACGAAGCGGCTCGCCGTGGCCGTGAGCATCGGACCGGTGCTGTCACTCGGAGCCGCGCCCTCGCCGTCGGTGGGCGGCGCCGTTGCTGCGAGCGTGCGCTATGGATGGGCGGCCGCGCGGTTCGACCTCCGCGCGGATCTGCCGGCCGGCGGAGACCTCGCCGGGGGCGGCCGCGTGACCGCGAGCTCCGTGCTCGCGAGCGCCGCGTTGTGCGTGCGAGGCGACGTTCCCTTCGTCTGCGCCGGAGGCGGCGTCGGCACCTTCGCCGCCAGTACCGCGTCGATCCCTCGTCCCGCGAGCGACAACGCGCTCCTCGGCGAGCTCCTCGCAACCGCCGGCGTCGACGTCAGCGCGTCGCGGTCGCTCTTCGTGGAGCCGTTCGTCGCCGCGGGTCTCGTCCTCACGCGTCATCGCGTCTTCGTCGACGGAATCGAGGCGTATCGGCTTCCGGCTGTCGGCGCGACCGGCGGAATCCACCTGGGCTGGCGATTTCTTTAATGGGAGGTGGGGGCCCCGACCAAGTGACCGATGTGGAGGCCCGCCTCGAGAACGCGACGGTACGGACGACGACGCGCCCGGCGGCGCCGCCCTTCCGCGAGGTCTTCGATGCGCACGTGAGCTACGTCGCGACCACGCTGGGCCGCCTGGGCGTCGACGACCGCGATCGCGACGATCTGGTGAGCGAGGTGTTCGTGCGGGTCCACCGATCACTCACCAGCTACGACACGGAGCGGCCGCTGAAGCCGTGGCTCTTCGCGTTCGCAGCGCGGGTCGCGTCCGAGCATCGTCGCCTCGCGCGGCACCGGCGCGAGGTCTTCGCGGACGTCGACGTGGCGTCGACGGAGTTGGCCCCCGATCAAGCGCTCGAACAATCCGAGTCGCGCCGTCTGCTGGATCGCGCGCTCGCCGAGCTCGACGAGGACAAGCGCGAGGTGTTCGTGCTCCACGATCTCGACGACACACCGGTGCCCGACGTGGCACGAGCGCTCGGTATCCCCGAAGGGACCGCCTATTCGCGGCTCCGCGCGGCGCGCGCCGAGCTGACGGCCGCCGTGCGCCGTCTCCAGCTCTCGCCGGCGCCGCCGGCACGAACGCTCACGAGGAGGACGCCATGAGCGAGCTCGAGCCTCTCGACGACGACATCCTGGCGCTCGTGAAAGGCGCTAAGCACGTGCCGGAGCTCGACCCGGCGCAAAAGGCCTCCATCCTCGCCGTGACCGTCGCGAAGATCGGCGCGCCCGGCGGCGGCGGCGGCGGCGGGAGCGACGGAGGCGCAGGCGCGGGCGGGCTCGGCAAGCTCGGCAAGCTCGGCGCGGCCATCGGGCTGTTCGTGGGCGGCATCGGCGTCGGTGTCGTGATCGATCGCGCGATGATCGGCGACGGCGCACATGCGCAGAGCGCGCCCGTCGCGGTCACGACGCCTGCACGGCTCGTTGCCGGCACGAGCACCGGCGCATCGCCGCTCGAAGCCGTGAGCGCGTTGTCGTTGCCCGATGCGCCGCGCGGGAGCGGCTCCGCCGCGATCCATCTCGCCGGCTCCGCGACGGCGCGTGGCAACGCCTCCGCCGAGGCACCATCGTCACGCGGGCTCGCCGCCGAGCGCGCGCTCCTCGACGTCGCGCGCTCTGCGCTCGCACGAGGAGAGGCCGGCGAAGCGCTCGTCGCCACCGAGCGGCACGCGCACGAGTATCCAGACGGCGCGCTCGTCGAGGAGCGCGAGGCGATCGCCATCAAGGCGCTCGTCGCGCTCGGGCGCATGGACGAGGCCCGCAGCCGAGCCCGCGTCCACGAGCAGCGCTTTCCCAACGGCCTCACCGTTCGCGCCGTCAAGGCCGCCGTCGGCGAGGCGCCGTGATTCGATGACGCGCGCGAATTCTTTTTCGAATGGATCCCTCGCGGCACTGCCAAGCGATGGCGTGAACACAATGACCCTATTTCTACGCGCTTCCGTGCTCGTCGTGCTCGCCGCATCTTCGCTCGCGGCGTGCGACGGGCAGAGCCTCGACGGTGGCACACGCCACGCATTCTTCGTCCGCGCGGCGCTTGCTCCGCCTGTCCACACCAGCGACCAGACCAGCGCGTGCGTCTACACCGCCGACCCCACGAATGCCGTCCTCTTCAAGGGCACCGCCGATCTCGGCGTGGCCGATGGCTATCAGCTCACGCTCTTGCTGCAGGGCTCGGATGCGACGGTCGCGACGTCCGTCACCGGTGCGCAGGTGGTCCTCGCCACACCGGACGGCACCACGGTGCGCGAGTTTTCTCTCGTGACCACGGGCTTCATCGACCCCGGCAAGAACGCGGTCGTCAGCCTCACCGCAATCGATGCACCGTCGAGGGACTTGCTCCTCGCCACGGTGCCGAATCGAGTCGCGAAGGCAACGGTGGTCGCGAACGTCACGCTGACCGGCCGCGATCCTGCGGGGGGCTCCGACGTGTCTTCGCCCGTCTTCCGCTTTCCGATCGACGTGTGCAACGGTTGCCTCGTCGACTTCAGCACCGGGAACGACAATACCGCGCGCATGCAGCCGAACTGCCTCGCGCCGCGTCCGGCTTCCGTGCCGCTACCGTGCTTCGTGGGCCAAGACGAAGCCGTGGCGTGCCAGCTCTGCATCGGGTCGCGGCCGGCGTGCGATCCCGCAATGCTGTCGCCATGACGGCTCACCTCGCGGCGCGTGCACCCGAGCCCGACATGCGCGCCGTCACGAACTCACGGACCGCGCGGTCGGCCTCCTCGCCCTTCACCAGCATCGCGAAGTGCCCGGCGTCGAGCGTCACCAATTTCGCGCCGGCGTTGGCGGCGTAGAGGCGCGCGCTCTCGTACGACGTCATCGTGTCGTGCGTGCCGTGGATCACGAGCGTCGGGATCCCCGCCGGCGGCGTGGCGGGATCCGCGCCCGAGATCAGGACGAGGCCCGCGAACGTGCCCTCCATGCGTCGCGCGAGCTTCGCGGCGCCAAAGCCGCCGTTCGAGAGGCCCGCGAGCACGATGCGGTCCACGCCGCGCGCGCGCAGCACCTCGACGGTACGACGGAGCGTGGCCTCGCCCGCCGGTGACCACCAGTCGCCGACCCAGCGCGTCGAAGGACATGCCGTGACCACGCCCGCCGGCGCCACCGCGCGCGCGATCTGCCAGCACGGCAGATCGAAGTTGCCGGCGAAGCCATGGAGGAACACGAGCGCGCTACGCGACGGCGCGGCGGGCTCGCCGTCGCGCTCCGGCTCGACGATCACGAGATCGAACGCGTCCGGCTCCTGCAGCCCGAGGTACGTCGCGACGAACGGCGACGGCGCGTCGCCCTGGTCGCGGCGCATCGCTCCGTACGCGCTCGTCATCGCCGACGGCAGTATGGTCCGGTCGTCGTGCAGCATCCCGTTCGCGACGAGGACGCGCGTCCCGGCGATCGCCATGTCGCCCTCGTCGACCAACCGGTTGACGAACCGCGCGCTTTCTCCCGTGCGAGCTTCGGCGCCGTCACCCACATGCATGTGTCGCCCGTGCCCCGCGACCACGGCACGAGCGATCGCGATCAGCGCCAGAGCGACCACCGCGCCGCGTGACAGACCGCGCGGTCGGCCGCGTCGTGGCGTTCGCTGCGGATCGGGAAGCGTGACGAGGCCTCCGAGGAGAACGCCGATGGCGAGCACGTACGCGACGCTCGACCACGAGGCCGTGCCGGTCACCAGCAGCAAGACGATCCCGAGGTAAGGGAACGCGGCGAGGATGGCGACGGTTCGGAGGAAGAAGCGCATCGTCCCTCACGAGTACGATGGCGAAGCGGACCTCGGAAGCGACGACCTGGTGACCGGCTCGGGACGGTCTGCGAGTGGCCTTAGAAGGCCCTCGAGCGGCGACCGTTGCATAGCGATACGGCCGTAAATTTCGGGCCCGATCGCGCCTCTGTCGCGCGTCATTCGGTCGCGATTCGCCCGCGACAGAAGATTACCCGGCGTGGTAGCGTTCGCGCCGCATCATGGGTAACAAGGCCCGCTTCTTCTCGAGGATGACCGGCGCGCTCCTCCTGATCGGAGGCGCGATCGGTCTCACCGGGCTCTCGGCGACGAGCCTCCCGGCTTGCTCCAGCAATACGGACACGGTCGAGCGACCGTGTCCGCCGGGGCAAGTCTGCTCGGTGAACCTCACGCTGATCCACACAGCAGACATCCACTCGCGTCTGTTCCCGTACGACCAGGTGATCACGCAGGTCGACGCCACGCTCGGCCTCGGCTCACTGAACGCAGTGTCGAACATCGGCGGCGTCGCGCGGATGTCGTACATCATCAACCGCGAGCGTGCGCGCGCCGGTCGCGTCCTCCATCTCGACTCCGGCGACTGCTTCCAGGGCGCGCCGATCTTCAACTTCTTCG
>JAXDMI010000807.1:0-5189 GCA_034666145.1 Myxococcales bacterium
GCGGGCTGGAAGTCGGGCGACGTCGGCGACATCACGGTCATGATCAGCACGACTCACCTCGCGGATATCAACGCGAAGGGTCAAAGCGTGAAGACCGAAATCGAGGGCGTCCTCACGCACGAGATGACGCACATGTACCAGAACGACGACAAGGCACCCGGCGAGGGGACATACGCGAATCTCGGCAACGTGATCGAGGGAATCGCCGACGCCGTGCGAATTCGAGCGAAGCTTCCGCCGCCGGGATCGGTGCCGTCGAAGTCGGGGTCGTGGGATGACCAGGGGTATTGGAAGCCTGCCTATTTCCTGCTCTGGGTCGACGATCGATATCCCGACTTCCTCTATCGATTGAATCAATCGATGGCCATCGGCGACGGCATTGCATGGACCCCTGACGCATTCCAGGTCATCACGGGACGGACCGTCGATGACCTGTGGAGCACGTACGCGACTGCATCGTGCTGCTCGGTCGGCGACCGGAGCTGCTGCAACTAAGCGACGAGCCCAGCCAGCGGCGTGGTGAAGCCGTTGCCGAAGCTCGTGACGCTGACGCCCATCGCCTGCATGAGCGCGATGAGCACGTTTCCGTTTCCCTGGCCGGAGCGCGCGAGCAGACGGCCCTGCTGCGGGATCTTCCCTGCGCCCTTGCCGGCGACGATGATCGGGATGTCGCTCGCGCTGTGGGAGCTTCCTTCGCCGAGCTCGCTGGCGAAGTAGACGATGGTGTTGTCGAGGAGCGTCCCCGTTCCCAGCGCAGCCGGCGTCGCTTTGAGCTTCGCGAGTAGATAGGCGAGCTGCGAGACGATCCACTGGTTGACCGCCGCGTAGGGCTGGCCCGGTTGGTTGTGCGTCACGCCGATGTGGTAGCCGTCCTTGACGCCCACCCACGGGTGGCTCTGCTCGGTCACCGTGTGCTCGTAGCCGAACGTGATGACCCGCGTGAGGTCGCAGCTGAACGCGAGCACGCTCAGGTCGAGCATCTGCTTCACGCGGTCTCGGACGTCGGCGGGCGGGCCGGGGCGCGCGCCGGGGGTACAGACGGCGGCGGTCGCGGTCGATTGGATGCGGAGCTCGAGATCGCGGACCCCGGAGAGGTACTCGTCGAGCTTGGCATTGTCGTCCTTGCCGAGTCGGCTCTGGAGACGCGTGGCGTCGCCGCGGACGGCATCGATGACGCTCTGCCCGAAATGGCGTCGTCGTGCGGCCTCCGCAGCGCCCACCGTGCTCGTGCCGCCGGCGAAGAGGCGGTCGAACAGCGCCGACGGGTTGATTTCCTTCGGCAACGGCGTCCCGTTCGACCAGGAGAGATGGTCCTTGAGGACGGGGTCGTAGCCGGCCTCGGCGTTGGGATTCTCGTTCAGGATCGACGTTCCGAGCTCGAGCGAGCGGAACGGCGTCTTGCCGACGAGAGAGGCCGCGATCAGCTGATCGGCGGACGTCCCCATCGCGTGGATGCCCCGAGGAACGTCGCCACCCGTCAGGAAGGTGGCGGCGTTGCAGGTGTGACCCGCGGTACCGGACTTGTCACCGCTGTTGTTCACGCCGGTGATGACGGTGATGTCGTTCTTGTGCGGCGCGAGATCGACCTGTGAAGCGCCGAGTGTCCAGCTGGTCTCGGTCCCGCTCGGCTTCCACGCCGCGCGGTTCACGCCGATCGGGAAGTGGAACGTCATGAACCGCGGAGTCCCGGCCGGGGTAGCCGCGCGCGCGACGCCCGAGCCGGGCCCCATCGCTTCGAGGGCGGGAAGTGCCAGCAGCGTGCCTGCGGCGACGAGAAACGATCGACGGCGAAGTCTGATGGTCATGGCTGCTTTCCTAGTTCCCGCCGTGCCGCATGCGGAACGCATCGTTGTGGATGATGTCGAGGATGAGGGCTCGCGTGCGGTGATTGCCGTCGACGAATCCCTTGGTGAGCGCGTCGATGCGCGTGGTGTCGGTGTCCTTCGGTCCGCGACCGAGGGCATAGGTGAAGACCTTCGTCGTCGCGCACCGCACGAAGCGAGGATCGTTCTTGATCACCTGCGCGAGCTCGGTGGCGCCGTCGAACGTGTGCGTGCTGCCGATCAGGCCAGTGGCGTCGATCGGCTGGCCCTGGTCGGTGTCACGCCAGCCACCGACCGCGTCGTAGTGCTCCAGCGCGAAGCCGATCGGATCCATCAGCGTGTGACAACCGGCACACGCCGGGTCCTTCCGGTGCTCCTCCATTCTCTGTCGCATCGTCCCGCTCGAGACCGTCGGTGGCAGCGCCGGAACGTTGGGCGGAGGAGGCGGCGGAGGCGAGCACAGGAGCTCGGCGAGCACCCACTCTCCTCGGCGTACCGGTGAGGTCCGCGTCGCGATCGCGGTCATGGTGAGGATGCTCGCTTGCGCGAGCAGCCCGCCCCGATGGGACTCGGGCGCGACGTCGACGCGCACGAAGCCAGGGCCGGTCACGCCCGGGATGCCGTACTGAGCGGCCATGCGGTCGTTCAGGAACGTGAAGTTCGCATCGAGCATGTCGGGGAGGGCCTGGTCGCCGAGCAGAAACGACCCGACGAACGCCTTGGTCTCGGACGCCATCGCCGCGCGCAGTCCTTCGTCGAAGCCCGGGAACAGGGTGGGGTCCGGCTTCGCGTTCGCGAGCGTGTGCGTCAGCCACTGGGCCGCGAAGTTGTCGAGCAGCGCCTGCGCCTTCGGGTCGTCCAGCATGCGGCCGACCTGCGCGTCGAGCTCCTCGACGGTCTTCGACAGGTTGCCGCTCTCCGCCGAAGCGAAGAGCGCGTCGTCGGGCATCGAGCTCCAAAGGAAATACGAGAGACGATTGGCCAGCTCGTAGTCGCTCAAGGAGTGTGGCGTATTCGCCTTTGGATTCGGATCTAGCTCGACCCTGAATAGGAAATTGGGAGACAGTAATGCCGCCTTGATTGCAAGCTGCATACCCTGACTGAAGGGTTGCCCTTCCTGCGACGCCACCTGGACGAGCGCGGCGACCGCGGCCACCTCTTCGGCCGTCACCGGGCGGCGCCACGCGCGCTTCAGGAACGGCGTGAGGATCTGCGTGGCGCAGGCATCGGCCGCCGTCGACGCTCCGTCGCACGTCATGATCGCGGTGTTGGCGACGGCGTTGGTCGCGAGCTTCTCCGCGCTCGCTTCGTACTGCTCGAAGAGGACGGGGCTGATGCTCAGCGCGTCGGCGTTGTTCGTGAAGCTGTCGGCGCCGTCATCGGGCGTAAAAGCCGCGGAAGGATGACTGGTGTCGCCGAGCAGATCGCGGACCGTGTTGTCGTACTCGCTGGCATTGAGCCGGTGGAGCGTGACGTTGCCGACGTCCGCGGCGGGGTTCGTCGTGCCGTTGGGCGGGTTGTTCGTGCCCGTCCCGCTCGCCAGGTTGGCCCCTGGCGGCGTCGGCGCCGACAGCTTGTCGCTCGGTCCGAGGGAACATGCCGCTATGGCGCTTGCCGCCAGGACCGCGGCAAGCACCAAAGTGCCCGCGGTCGGATTGAGTGAAATCAAAGTTCACTTCTCCCGGTTGAGGTCGTCGTTTCGCTACGAGCTCGACAACGCGAACGGCAACTCATCAAAGTGATGCCGGCCGAAAGTCGATATCGCGATTGCGGCGGACCTTACGGAACCAAACGCATCTACGCGAACTCCCACGTCGGCTCAGCTAAAAAATGAGTGCGCGTCGGTGAGCAGCTGTGCCGCTGACACGCCCACGCGAGATCGCCACGCGAGCTCGCCGCACGCCGCGTTTTCAGCCCGCCGGCGAGGGCGGCACGAGCGATCTTTCCGGCCGGCAGCGAACGCTGATAGACTTTATCTTGATGAGGATAGAGGACCAGGTCGGTCGTATCCTCGCGGCCAAATGGCGCGTCGAATCCGTGCTCGGGCGCGGCGGAACGTCCACCGTCTACGCAGCAACGCACGTCCGGAAGGGAACGCGTGGCGCGCTGAAGCTCCTGCACCCGGAGCTGTCGAGCAATCCCAAGGTCGTGAAGATGCTGCTCTCGGAGGCGCGCTCCGTTGCAGCCATCGATCACCCGGGCACCGTGAAGGTCCTCGACGAGGGCATGGCCGACGACGGCTGCGCCTTCCTCGTGTTCGAGCTGCTCGTCGGTCAGACGCTCGAGGACCTGCGCCAGGAGCGAGGCGGGCGCGTGCCCCTCGAAGACATGATGCCGATCGGCGATGCCGTGATGGATGCCCTGAGCGCCGTCCACGAGGCCGGCGTCGTGCATCGTGACCTCAAGCCGGCCAACATCTTCGTGCTCGAAGGGGGCGGCGTGAAGCTGCTCGATTTCGGCTTTGCCAAGCTGCGGGGCTATACCGCCGATGCCGCGCAGAACGTCTTCGGCACTCCTTCCTACATGCCGCCGGAGCAGGCGCTCGGCGTCGCGAAGAAGGTCGATGCCCAGAGCGACGTATGGGCGCTCGGCGCGACGCTGTTCCACGCGCTCTCCGGGGAGTCGGTCCACATCGCCCAGCACATGAACGCGATGCTGCTCGCCACCCGCTCGTCGCGCCCTCGCTCGCTCGCCGAAGCGGCGCCCGAGCTCTCGAGCAAGGTCGTCGCCGTCGTCGATCGCGCTCTCGCGTTCCTCAAGTCCGAGCGCTGGCCCGACATGGCCGCGATGCGTAGCGCATGGCAGGAGGCGCATCCGCACTGGCTCGCCACGCTTCCGCCGCCGCGCTTCACGGCCGATCCGGAGTACATCGACTCGTCGGCGCTCGAGGAGGCCGTGCGCACCTCGAAGCGCTCGCTGTTCGACCCGCGCGAGCTGCTCAACGACTCGGTGCCGAAGCTGCCGCATCCAGGCGCGCTTCCGAGTGCGACTGCGAATCCGAATGCGAAACCGAATCCGAAAGAGATTCCGATTCCGATTCCGAAGCCGACGCAGCCGACACACGGGTCGATGCGTCCGAGTCGCTTGCCGCATGTGCTCATCGCGATCGCGGGGGCGTTGTTCGTGGCGTTCGTCGTCGCCGCGGTACTGCGCTGATCGCGCGCTGGATCGGCGCTAGATCGGGATGATCAGCACCGGGAGCGCCAGCTCGCGGAGGAGCTTCTCGGCCGGCGAGCGAAAGATCCTCGCGTGCAAGCTGGCGGTCGCGACGACGAGCGTCGCGCGCCAGAGATGCGCCTGCTCACAGAGCATCCTCACCGGCGATCCCAGGCAGGAGCGCACTTCGATGCCCTCCCCGGCGCCGGG
>JAXDMI010000808.1:0-4385 GCA_034666145.1 Myxococcales bacterium
AACGTCGGCGCTCAGGGTCTGCCGCCCACCGACGCGCTCGAAGGTGCGCTCCTGCAAGAAGCGAAGGAGCTTGCCCTGCACGTCGTGCGGGAGGTCGCCGATCTCGTCGAGGAAGAGCGTGCCTCCCTGCGCCATCTCCACCTTGCCGGGCACGCGACGATCGGCGCCCGTGAACGCGCCACGCTCGTGGCCGAAGAGCTCGCTCTCGACGAGCTGCACGGGCAGCGTCGTGCAATCGACTGTGACGAACGGCCCCGCCTGCCGCGCCGAGTTGACGTGAATCGCCCTGGAAAATAGGCCTTTGCCGGTACCCGTCTCGCCGCGCAGAAGCACCGTGGCATCGGTCTGCGCCGCGAGCGTCACGCGCTCGTACACGGCGCGGAGCTCGTCGCTGCGACCGACGATGCGGTTGAACGGACCGCGCAGCGTGAGCCCCGCGCTCGACGGCTCGGCGGGGCGCAGAGTCGTCAGCGAGAACGCGCGCGCGATCTGCGTGGCAAGCGCGACGAGATAACGCTCGTCCTCTTCGTCGAACGTCGCGCTGCCCGCTCGTTCTCCGAGAAGCACTCCGTCGCGCTCTCCATCGGGCGCCGGTGTCATGCGATTGAGCACCTGCACGACGCCGCGCACGGGTCCTCGTCCCTCTTCGCGGATCGGCACCGCGAGGATCGCCTTCGTCGTGTACCCGGTCGCCTTGTCTACGGACGGATCGAAGCGCGGATCGGTCGCGGCGTCTGCGATGCGCACGGGCTCACCGGTCCGCGCCACCCAACCTGCGATGCCGCGCTCGAGCGGCAGCCGAAGCGCCGGCAGCTCCGGCAAGAGCGCGACGCGGCTCACGAGATCGCCGTGCTCGGCATCCACGAGCCAGATGGTGGCGCGCTCGGCAGCCAGCGCATCCGCCACGCGCTCACATGCCGTCGTCAGCAATGCATCGAAGTCGACCTCGCGCGTGAGCAGCGACGCGAGATCGACGAGCAGCGACAGGCGATTGAGCATCGAGGCTTCGGGAGGAGACGACGCGCGTCTGTCCGCGATCGGCGGCAGGAGCGTGTCTCTCTGGAAGGTAGCGTCCGACATGACGTTCTGCATGCGATTCTTGGTCAGGCGCTGATCATGCGGCCCTCCGCCCTTCGATAGGGACGCCGAGATCGAGCACCATCCCTTCCCTCGCGGCGATGCTCGACGCGTAGAGCGACTGCGCGCGCTTCTCGAAGTCGTCGACCTGCGCGTCGGTGCGCATCGGGTCGTGATGGAAGAGCACGTATTTGCCGACGCCCGCGGCGCGCGCGAGCTCGGCGCCGTCGACGTAGGTCGAGTGACCCCACCCGACCTTGGTCTTGTACTCCTCGGGCGAGTACTGCGAGTCGTAGACGAGGACGTCCGCTCCTTGCGCGAGCGTGCGCAGCGCCGGATCGACGCACGCGTAGTGCTCGGTATCGGTGGCGTAGACGAGGCTCTTGCCCTCGTGCTCGATGCGGTAGGCGACGACGCCGCCGGGATGGTTGCCCTTCGCGACGGTGACCTTCGCCTCGCCGACGTCGAAGGTCTCGCCGAGCTTCACCTCGCGCGTCGCGAGGCGCGCGCCGAGCTCGTCGAGCCGCACCGGGAACACGGGCGCCGTCATCTGGTGCATGAGCGCCTCGCGCACCGACATGACGCCGTTCGCGTGACCGACGATCGTGAGATCGGTCTGCTTCATGTAGACCGGCACGAAGAACGGCAGGCCCTGGATGTGATCCCAGTGGTAGTGCGAGAGCAGCAGCGTCATCGAGAGCGGCTCCTTCTCGCTCAAGATGTGGTTGCCGAGAGCGCGCAGACCGGTGCCCGCATCGAGGACGATGCGCGTCTTGCCGCACACCACCTCGACGCAGCTCGTGTTCCCGCCGACGGCAGCTGTGTCGGGACCGGGCGAGGCGATGCTCCCACGGACGCCCCAGAATCGAATACGCATGGTCGTTCTCCTCGGACGCGGGCACCGCTCGGTGTCGCCGCGTTCGAGCCCCCTTCTACAAGTCCGATGCCAGCCACGATCTGCCGCTTTTCCCGGACTGTCGTGCGCCGCTGCTCCGTCGCGGGGCGCTCGAGCGGCACGCGCCCGCGCCGTTTTGGTGCACGCGGTCAGCGCAGCCGGCGGTATCCTCGCGCCATGTCGCGACGTGTGCTCATCGCCGACGACTCGGCCGTAGCGCGCGTGTCGGTGGCTCGACGCGTCAGAGCCGACGGCATCGAGGTGGAGGAGCAGGACTCCGCAGCGGGCGCATCGGCGGTCGACACCGCGGACCTCGCCTGCGCGCTCCTCGACCTCGAGCTCGGCGACGGCCTCGGCACCGACGTCGCCGAACGACTACGCGCAGGTCAGGGCGGTCTGCCGATCGCGTTCTTCACGAGCACGCGCACGCCCGAGGTGCTCGCGGTCGCGAAGACGTTCGGTCCGGTCTTCGCGAAGCCCGCCGAGCTCGATCAGGCGATCGACTGGGTGCGAAGACACGGGCGCTGAGGACACGGACTCCTCACTCGAAGAGCTGGATCTTGTTTCCGTCGCTCCAGAAGTAGCGGTTCTGGAACTTGCCGTCGGGCGTGATGCCGGTGCCGTAGACCGACTTCGAGAACTGGTGGTTGTCCTTCGAGAAGCCTGCGCCGGCGCCGAAGCCGAGGTCGAGCGCAGGGAGGTTCTCGAGGCCGGTGACGAGGTTGTCGGCATTGACCGCGCCCTTGTTCGCCTTGAGGCCTTCGACGAAGACGCGACCGGCGAGATAGCCCTCGAGCGCCGTGAAGGTCGGCGCTGCGCCGGTGGGCTGCACGAGGCGCTTGTACTCGAGCACGGCGTCGCTGTTGTCGCTGTCGTAGTTCGGGACCACCTGCGAGACGAAGACGTTGTCGGTGAACGGCTTGGGGCCGGCCGGCGTGGTGACGTTGCCGAGGTCCTTGAGGCGCTGCGCGAGCGAGTTCGGACCCACGAACGACACGTTGCTGAAGAGCAGCGTGAGCCGCGTCGCTTTGTTCAGCGTCGTCTGCTCCATGTCGGTGGCGTTCTGCCAGGTCTTGAGCGCCTGGATGAACTGCGTCGCCGGACCGTACGTGTCCGTCATCATCACGCCGACGGTGTGCGGCTGCGAATCGGAGGCGAGCAAGCCCTTGATGTACGCGATGGCGGCGGCGCTCTGCGCAGGGACGCTGCCCGCGTCGTCGCGTGAGTAACGGTAGCGCTGGAACGCCGGCGGCGAATCGCGCAGCGCCATGTATGCGGCGACGAGGCCGTTGTAGCCGGCGTCACCGAACGTGTCGTTCTGGTCGAAGCTGATGATGTGCTTGTCGTCCGGAACCTTCTGCGCGAAGAAGAACTCGAGCGTTGCGCGCGCCTCCTGCGCGTAGCTCGCGCGGACGTTGAAGATGTACTTTGCACACGGTCCGGCCTTCGTATCGCGGAGCATCGCGGTCGCGCCGGTGAAGGCACCGAAGTAGAGCGTCCCGGTCTCGACGATGATCGGCGCAGAGCGGACCATGGTGGGCGTACCGACGCTCCCGATCACCGCGCTGACCGCCTTCGGACCAGCGAGGAGCGCGGTCTGCGAGAACGCGGGCTGACCCGCGACGGGAGGCGTCTGCGTGGTCGGGCAGCGCGGCGGCGCCGTGGTGTCCACCGCGTCGACGAGCTGGCGTGCGTTGGTCTCCGCGACGGCCGGCGTGTACTGGTCGTCGAGGAACACGAGCTCGAGCTTGCGACCGCGGATGCCACCGGCCGCGTTCTGCGCGTCGAACGCGAGCTGGATGCCGCGACGCATCTCGAGACCGAGATCCTGGCTGGGGCCGGAGGCCGGCGCGCTCTGGCCGATGCGGATCGGCGCCTGGTCGGCGGCCAGGCACAGGTTCTTCTTGGTGCTCGAGTCCGCGACGCACACGAGCTGACCGCCGCAGTCGGCGTCAGAGGTGCAGTTCTTCGGATCGAACGTGGACGAGCACGCAGAGCTGCCCGCGACGACGCTGAGGCTCGCGGCTGCGGCGAGCAATACCCACCGATTGATTTTCATGACCAAGCTCCTTCAGAATCTCAAGTGCCAGGATGCGCCTGCGCTCTTGCCATCCGTCCACGGCGTGAGGCCGGCCGTCGACGAAGCCCGCTCCGGCTCTGAGGGCGAGCTGGCGAAGTACCAGATGAGACCGGTGACCGCGACGACGGCGCCGCCGATGCCGATCCCGAGGCCGAGGTTCGCGCGACCGACCGCCGACTTCGCATCGTCGAACGACGGATCGCCGGGAGGCGCCGCGCACTCGTGCGACGAGCGCGAGCAGTTCGCGGGAACCGCGCCGAGGCCGCTGACGAGGAGCACGCCGCCGACGACCATCGCCGCGCCGCCGAGGCCGGCCACGATGAGCGGCGCGAC
>JAXDMI010000809.1:0-6757 GCA_034666145.1 Myxococcales bacterium
TCGTTGTCGTAGGCATCGAAGGCGATGGCGGTGATGTCCTTCGCGCCGACGCCCGCTGCGAGCGGAACGGCGATGCGCTTCACCCCGTTGCCGCTGCCGCCGAAGTAATCGACGGTCATCTGCGGACCGTCGGAGACGGTGCCGTTCTTCGCTACCGCGCGCAGCCGGAAGCCGCCGGTGACGTGCGTGATGCTTGGCGTGAGCGAGACGGGGCCGCACGTCTCGTCGCCGGAGCCGCCCACGTCCTTCGCGTAGACGTCGACGAAGAGGTAGCGCGTCATCGGGAACGTGTTCGAGTTGTCGATCTTGTTCTCGCGCGCGAGCTCGGAGTCGACGAGGCGATAGAGCCACGGCGCATACGTGTCGACGATGCCCTCGCGACGTCCGCCTTGCTGCACGACGCCGATGGCGTCCATGTCGACGGGAACGGGACGGAGCACGATGGTGTACGGGTCGTCCTTCGCGAGCTCGCTCCCGGGGTTGTTCTTGTTCCAGCCGTCGAGGTCGCCGTTGGGCGTCTTGTCGGAGCCGGTGCCACAGTCGTTGCCGTAGCCGCCGCGGCTCTCGAAAACGCGGTTGTGACCGTCGCCGTAGTAGAGGATCGGGTGCTGCGAATCCATGCGCGGCGCGTTCGCGGCCTTCGGCACGACGCCGGTGCAACGCTCGAAACGACCAGCGCCGCCGTAAGCCCAGACGCCTTCCATGTCGAGGCCGCGGCCCCAGCGCGCGATCTCGGAGCGCATGCCGCGAGCGCCGCCGCCGCACAGCGCGACGGTGCCGCCGTTCTCGTTCGTGTACGTGAGCTGGTAGCTCTTTCCGGCGCGCGACCACCCGAGAAGCACAGGGAGATCGTCGAACGACTTCTGCGTCGGCCACTTCACGATCGGCGCGTTGGCGACGGCTTCGGCCATCGCTGCGGTGGGCGCGTCGAGAGAGACCTTCACGAGGCACGCGCTCTTCGTGGCCTTCGCGGCGGTGAGCGGCGAGACGCGAACCGTGAGCGCATCGCCCTTGGTGAGCGCGCCGACGTGCATCGCGTACGTGAACGGATCCTGACCTTGATGAAGCACGAGATGTCCGACGCGCTGTCCCGCGCGCAACACCTCGAGCACGACGGCCTCGTTGCCGCTCTCGGCCCATGACGTCTTGCTCATCGCATGCGCGTCGATGGTGAGGATCTGCTCGCCGTCGACGGCCGTGGTCGCGAGCGGCAGGGCGGTCTCGGTCGCGGTGATCGCGCAGCTCGCCTCGGTCGTCGACGTGCCGTCGGCTCCAGCCGCCGCAGCTCCACCGCCCATCGCGCCGGGGCCGCTCGCGCCGGGCGTCGTGCCGCTCGTGCCGTTCATGGCGTCCGCGTTCGTCGCCGCGGCGTCGCCGGTGTTCGAAGCGCAACCGACCACGCAGCCGGCCGCCGCGAGAGAGAGCCCACCGATCAGGCTGAAGAGGCGCCGCATCCCAGGTGGGTGAGCAAACCTCGTACCTCGCCGATTTGCGTTGAAAACGCGGGAATCGCCTGCGAATCGGGGCGGATCCCGGGCGCCCCGGGGCCACCGCGATGGATCTGCCGCGGCTCCCGCGCGGCAGCGATTGCGCAAAGACTTGCGCGAAGGGCTCACCGCAGGGCGCATCGAGTAAAGTGGCGGCAAGATGCTGCTCGCCATCGACGTCGGCAACACGAACATCGTCTACGGGCTGTTCGATCTCTCGCCCCATCGTGACGGGCCGGCGCTGATTCATCAGTTCCGTGTCGAGACCAGCCGCGGCCGCACCGCCGACGAGTACGCGGTCATCCTGCGCCAGCTCCTCGCGATGCGCGACGTGAAGGCGACCGACGTGAAGGCGGCCATCATCGCGAGCGTCGTGCCCGCGCTCACCGAGCCGATGTTGGAGCTGGTGCGTCGCGCCTTCGGACACGAGGCGCTCGTGGTGGGACCCGGCATTCGCACGGGCATGGCGATCCTCTACGAGAACCCGCGCGAGGTCGGCGCCGATCGCATCGTCAACGGCGTCGCCGCGTACGAGCGCTTCAAGGGTGGGCTCGTCGTCGTCGACTTCGGCACCGCCACCACCTTCGACTGCGTGTCGCCGAAGGGCGAGTACCTCGGCGGCGTCATCGCCCCCGGCATCCAGATCAGCGCCGACGCTCTCTTCGCGCGCGCCGCCAAGCTGCCGCGCGTCGAGATCGCGAGGCCGCCGCGCGTCGTCGGGCGCAACACGCAGCACTCGATGCAGTCGGGCATCGTCTACGGGTACGTCGGTCTCGTCGACGGTCTCGTCGAGCGGCTCATCGAGGAGCTCGGCTTTCCGTGCGCGGTGGTCGCGACCGGCGGTCTCGCGCGCCTCATCGCGCCGTTGTCGAAGACCATCCAGGAGGTCGACGAGGACCTCACGCTCACGGGCCTCCGCATCCTCTACGAACGCAATCAGGGATGATTCACGGATGAAGGCGCCGCGCGCGCGCGTGATCCTCGCGGGCTGCGTCGTCGCGCTCCTGCTCGCGATCGTGCTCGGGGCGAGCTTCGGCACCGACCCCGTATCGGTCGTGACCGCGGTGCTCGACCCTGCATCGCGCGACCACGACATCGTGTTCGAGGTGCGGTTGCCGCGCGTGCTCCTCGCGGCGCTCGCCGGCGCGGGACTGTCGGTGGTGGGCGTTGCGCTGCAGGCGCTGCTCAGGAATCCGCTCGCCGAGCCGTTCGTGCTGGGCGTCTCGGGCGGATCTGCGTTCGGCGCGACCATCGCCATCCTGTGTGGGCTCACGGGCGGCACGGTGCTCGGCGCGTCGCTCGTTCCGATCGCGGCGCTCGCGGGCGGCGTCGGCGCGACCATCCTCGTGCATGCGTTCGCGGCGGCGGCGCCGGGCTCGCGTGGGACGAGCGTGCTGCTCTCGGGCATCGTGGTGAATGCCATCGCGTCGGCGGCGATCACGTTCGTGAAGACGCTCATCGCGCCGGCGAAGGCGCAGGAGCTGCTGTTCTGGCTGATGGGTTTCCTCGACGTGCCCTCACGCGCATCGCTCGTTGCGCTGCTCGTGTACGGCGGGATCGGGACGGCGGTCCTCCTCTACGATGCGGCGCGCCTCAACGTGCTGTCGCTGGGCGACGACGCGGCGGAGCATCTCGGCATCCGCGTGCGCACCGTGGAGATCCGCACGCTGCTCGCGAGCTCGCTGGTGGTAGGCGCGATCGTGAGCGTGACGGGGCTCATCGGCTTCGTGGGCCTCATCGTCCCGCACGTGCTGCGTCGTCTGCTCGGCGCCGACACGCGGGTGCTGATGCCGGCGTCACTGGTGCTGGGTGGCGCGGCGTTGGTGCTGTGCGATCTGGTGAGCCGAGGCTCGTTCCGCTGGCTCCACACCGAACCACCCGTCGGCGCCGTCACGGCGCTGGTCGGCGGCCCACTCTTCCTGTTCCTCCTCCGCCGTCGCCTCTCCTGACGCGACACGTGCCTCCCTGTTTCTTGGCTCGACGAGCGAGTCAGAACGAGGTGGTCAGCGACGCGCCCGCTGTGGTCCGGGAGGTCCACGGGGTGAGGCGGATGGCGGTGCGATCGGAGGCGGACGGTTCGAGGAAGTGCCAGATGAGGCCGCCCGCCACCACGCCCAGGCCGACGCCGCCGACGATGAAGGCTTCGGTGGGCTGCGCTTCGGAGCGCCCCGCGTCCTCTTGGCGCTTCGCGAAGTCGGCCGCGCCCTCCGTCAGGCCGCGCGTGCAGGTCTTCGTGCTCGCGTCGCAGTTCGCGGGCAGTGCCGGTGACGTGGCGAGCACGATGACGCCGGTGATCACCATCGCCGCGCCAACGCCCACCACGATCCACGGAAAGACGGTGTGCCCGCCGTCACGCGTTGCCGGTCGCACGCCATGATCGGGCTCGGGCGAAGCCGGCGTGCCGCCCACCGTGCTCGAGGCGGTGCCGCCGCTCTCGCTGAAGCTCACCGTGATGGCGCGCGCCTTCTCGCCCTCTTTCACGAGCGCGCGCTCGATCACCGGCGGCGCTCCGGTCACTTCGAACTTGAACGTGTGCGGCCCGGGATCGACGTTGACCGACTTGCCGTCGAGCTTCTTGAGGAGCGTCTCGCCGTCCATCGAGACCGTCACGTCGAAGAGGTCGCGACCTTGCCGGTCCTTCGCTCCGAAGACGACGCTGGGGAGCACGGAGATGATCTCGCTCTGCCATTGCGCGCAGTCGCGCCGCACCATCGCGGGGCACGTCTCGTTGCCACACACGAGGAACAGATCGCGCGCTTCGCGGAGGCGCCCGGCGGTTCGCGCGCGCTGACCCTTCTCCGACGCGCCGAGGCACGCCTGCACATCGGCGCTGGCGGGCATCGACGCGAGCGTCGAGACCAGCACGATCGAAGCGGTCAACCAGGGGCGCACGTTCATCTCAGAAACGCACCAGCGCGGATGAGCCGCTGGCAACGAGCTCGGGTTGGAAGGAGAGCGGCGTCGCATTCGACCCCGTTCGCGTGCCTTTGCCGTGCACGATGAAGAGGACGACCCCCGTGATGAGCAAAGCGCCACCGACGCCCGCGGTCACGCCGCCGATCGTGTAGCGGGTCTGGATGGCGTCGACGTCGGACTGCTTGCAGTTCGGCGCGCACGTGCTGCGGAGGTCATGCGCGTCGGAGTTGGCGAGCAAGCCCATCACACCGGCCGCACCGAGCGCCACGACGCCGAGCCCACCCAGCACGTAGGCCGCGATCGGCGGTGAGGATTTCGCCTCTTCGCGGGTCCCGTTGCCGGCGCTCGCGGCCGCCACGACGTCGTCGCCGGTCGCGACGGTCACGATGACGATCCGGTTCTTCTCGCCCGGCTTCACGACGACTTGCTCTTTGACCGCCGGACCAGCGCCCGGTCCCTTGGCCTCGAACACGAACGAGTGCACGCCGGGATCGACGACGATCGGTTTGCCGTCGAGCGTCTCCGTCGCGACCTTGCCGTCGATGGTGAGCCGCGCCTGGACGACGTCGCGTCCCTTTCGATCCTTCGCGCCCGGCACCACCGACGGCAGGCTCGCGAGGACCTCGCTCATCCACTGCGTGCAGTCCTGTTGGATCAGCTTCGGACACTCGGTGCGACCGCACACGTTGAGCTGCTCGCGTGCCTCGACGAGCTTGCCGGCGCTGCGGAGCTGCTGGCCCTTCTCCGACGCCGCGACGCAGAGTTGCTTGTCGTCCGCGGAGGCGATGCTCGGCACGGCGCTGAGGATCACCAGCGCAGCCAGCGGCGCGAGCAGGCGCGCTCGACGTGCGGCCGACGTCATGACAGCGATGCTACTTCATTTGTCCAGGCACTGCGGCTTGTAGTGCTTCACGCCTTGCGCGTCGAACCACACGGGCGTCGTGCAGTCGGGACCTGCGGCGGGTGCAGCGACAGGCGCAGCTGCGGGAGCCGCGGGCTTCACCGGTGCAGCGGCGGACGGCGGGCGCTTGATGGGCGCCTTAACGGTGACCGCGACGCTCGCGATCGTGCCTGCAGCGCCAACGGTTCGAGGGCTCGGCTCGGCGACGGCCGGCGCAGGGCTAGCGGCAGTAGCGGCAGCGGCTGCAGCATCGGCCGCTTCGGTGATGGCAGCCGGACCAGGAACGGGCGGCGATGGCACCGTGGCCGTGCCGGGCGTCGCGGCGACCTCGCCGGCGTCGAGCGCGGCGGTTCCGTCGGCGATGGCCTTCGGCTTGACCGTGTAGCGATACACGAGCGCGCTGGCGAGGATGCTTGCGCCGAGCATCACGCCGACGATCGCCGCGATGGCGGTGCGACGGCTGCCCCGGTTCTCGATCTCGCGCAGCCGGCCGTGCGAGCCCGACGCGACGGAGATCGACGAGGGCTGCGTCACCGGCGGTCCGTCGATCGGACCGTGATACGACGGCCGCGCGACGGGAGCTCCGCCGGCCATCGACATCGTCTGCGACGGCGGTGCATCGCGGTACTGAGGCGCCGCGGACGCCGCCGAATCGGGACGCTTTCCGAGCATGGCCGCCGATTGCGACGGACCGAGCGTCGACTTTGCCTGCAGCACGCTCTGCACGTGACCCTCGCGCGGCTCGACGGCGACGTGCGACGTGCTGCTCTCGATCTCGGCGACCATCGCGGCGCGCGAGCAGAGGACGTCCTTGGCGATGTGTTCGACCCAGTCAGCGACCTCCGAGCCCGTCGCGGGCGGGAGCTTGCGCTCGATCTCCACCGCCATCTCGCGCGCCGTCGCGAAGCGGTCGCTCGGCTCCGACGCGAGCGCGCGCAGGATGGTCGAGTCGATGCTCTCGAGCCCGCGCAGCGTGCTGTCGTCGATCGTCTGCCCGCCGTTCATGCCGCGCAGGAGCACCTTGGTCGGCGCCTCGACGCGGCCCTCGAGGACCTTCGCGACGATCGCTCCCTCGTTGTCGCCGGCGAAGAGGCGCTGGCCGGTGACGAGCTCCCAGAGCATGACGCCTGCCGCGTAGATGTCCGACTGGCGATTCACGATCGCGCCGCGGAGCTGCTCCGGCGGCATGTACGAGAGCTTTCCCTTGATCTGGCCTTCGCGTGTGGTTTGCATGCGACCGGCCGCCTTCGCGACGCCGAAGTCGAGCACGCGTGCCACGCCGTCGGTGCCGACGAGGACGTTCTGCGGGGACATGTCGCGATGGACGATGCCCAGCGGAATACCGCGCTCGTCCTTCGCCTCGTGCGCGGCATGGAGGCCGTGCAGCACGCCGGCCATCACGGCGGAGAGGATGCGCGTGGGCAGCGTCTGCTGCCGTTCGCGAAGCGCGCGC
>JAXDMI010000810.1:0-8519 GCA_034666145.1 Myxococcales bacterium
GGCGGAGGCTCGGCGACGTGTGAGTGGGGCTGTAGTCCACGAGAGGACCGGCGAGCTCGTTGATGCGATCCGCGAACTGGTAGCTCGCGTTGACGCGATACGAGAGACCCTTCACGAGCGGGGCATCGCCGCTCACAGTCGTTCGCAGCGTGAGCTGCCCAGGCGCATAGGGAGCGGTCGGGTAGCCCGTGTGGTACGCGTGCTCGGTGGGGGCCTTGCCGGCGTAGACGCCGGCGAGCGCAATCGTCGGCAAGCCGCTCGGCAGCGCGTAGGAGACACGTGCGTTGCCGAACAACCGCGGCGCCAGCGTGAGAGGCAAGCCGCTCCCGATCTCGTCGTCCTCGTTCGTGGAATGAGCGCCCGTGACGTTGGCGCCGTAGTGCAGGCGGCCCGTCGCGAGCGAGCCCGCGAATCCGGCGTTGAATCCGTAATTCTCGATACGGTCGTCGTTTTCATACCGATAGAGCGGCGGGAGCACGCTCTTGCCGGAGCGCACGAATGCCTCTCCCTCAGCGGGGGTGAACGAGTGGAGCTGGACGAGGTCGGTGAGCGTCGAGTTGAACACGCCGAACAGCAAGTGCTGGGCGCCAAAGGTCTGCTCGATCGAGACCTCCACGGTGCGCACCGACTCAGGATGAAGATCGCTGGGGGCCTGCAGCGGATGCGTGAAGTAGCTGTCGTTGAAGCTCGGCGCGCGGAACGCCTGAGAGTAAACGGCCTTCAGGACGCCGCCGCGCCAGACGTGCGCGCTCGCGGCGAGTCGCGGCGAGACGACGGGATCGAAGCGCGCGTCGTAGTCGAGGCGCATGCCGCCGTTGAGCGCGAGCCACGGCGCCGGCTTCCAGGTCTGCTGGAGATAGGCTCCGACGATGGCATCGGTGCGATCGATGATGCCGGTGCTCGCCAGGATCGGCGCGCCGGTCTCCTCGGCGAACGTGTCCGTCTTGGCCTGGCCGGAGCGCACGCGAGGGTCCACGCCGGCGAGCGTGACGAACGAGCCGTCCTTCAGCCAGTCGAGTGTCGATTGGACCTCGACGCCGGCCCAGCGCGCGCGATCGACGTTCGCGAAGAGGCAGGTCACGTCGGCGCGCGGGCACACTCGACCCAGCGAGCTCTCGAAGCGCACCTGTTGGTCGGAGCTGTCGGCGTAGAGGCGAGTGTTGATCTGAACGATCGGCGAGAGGACCGCGTGATGGCGGAGCTCGGCCGAGAAACGCCGCTGGATGATGCGACTCGCGGGATCGTCGAAGTGAGTGAAGCCGAGACGCTCGTTGGTCTTGTACGACGAGGCTCGCACGATGGCCTCGAAGCTCCCGCTGACGAAGCGCGCGTAGACGGCAGGCTCCTCGAGCATCTCGTTCTCGGTTCGCCGGCCGCCCCACACGCCGGTGCCCGGTCCATCGGCGTACTTCGCGGGCCTCCCGATCACCGGATCGATGCCGGTGTCCTGCGCCGCGTAGAAGACGCCGGGGCCGTTGGAGCGCCGGTACTCGGCGGCGATGGTGAGCTCGCTCGGTGCGCCGAGGAACGTGAATTCGTGCCCGACGCCCGCGTAGCCGCGTGCGCCGGAGGGAAGGTCCGACTCGACACCGACGCGCACGCTCTTGAACGCGTTGGCTCGCTTCGTGATCACGTTGACGACCGCGAGCACCGCGTTCGAGCCGTAGAGCACCGAGCCAGGTCCGAGCACGAGCTCGATATGGTCGACGAGCTCGATGGGAAGGCCAGCGTCGTAGCCGAGCGGAGCGGTGCCCCACATGAAGTCGTTCACGGCGTGCCCGTCGATCAAGAGGAGGACGTGCGTGTTCGGGTCGCCCTCGATGTGCACGCCCCGGACACCAAAAGCGCTGCCGGAGCTCGTGCTCCCGCCGGTCGCGCCGAGGCCGAGGAAGTCGATGGCCTCGCCGATGCTATGCATGCCGTATACACGTATCTCTTCGGCCGTGATGACCGACGAGGTGGCCGGAGCCGTGCTGCCGAGCTCGCTGGCCATCGATGCGGTGGTCACGATGTTTTGATCGAGGAGGCCGGCGAGCTCGGCGTCGTCGGCGTGGCTGGCCGTGGCAAACGTGGAGATCGCGAGCGCGAGCAGGGCGACCCGATGGAGCATGCGTCGCGTCATTCGAACACCGTCATCAGACGAACGACTTCAGTGCTCATGGCGACGTTTTGCAGTCTTGCTTGGGTGAGGTGGAAGAGGAGCTTCGGCTTGGCCGAGGCGGTGTCGAAGCCGAGGACGACGCCGGCCGCGGGGACGTACGCAGCGACGGTGGCAACGGTGAGGACGCTGACGCCTTGGAAGGCGGCGCGCAGGGCCACCAGGTCGTCCTGGAAGCCCGGCGTGAAGTAGACGATGGCGAAGTGCTCGGAGCGGGTACTCGCAGCGAGCGCATCGGCGCTCGTGAACGTGACGACCACGTCGTCGTGCGGGAGACCGCCGATCGACGGCGTCTGCCTCAGCATCGCGACGAGCTGCGCGGTCGCGCGCTCCGACTCGGCGTTGCCGGGCTTCGTCACGACGGCGAGGTGCACGCGGGCACCCGCGCGCTCGCTGAAGTTGCGATCGTAGGACGCGACCTTCGCGAGGAGCTGGACCTGGAGGCCGATCGGGACCGACTCAGTGTCGGCGTCGCTCACGCCGCTCCACGAGAGCGAGGCCACGAGCGCGGCGGCGAACACGAACGACCGTAGCTGCGACCGCGTCACGTGTGACACATCGGGAACGGTCGGGCTGACGCAGTAGACCGGTCCATGTCGCCTCTAGGAGAACGGCCGATGGTCCGTGCACGGGTAGGGGCGCGCCCTCCTCGGCTCAGTCGGAGGCCGGCATGAATTCGCGCACGACCAGCCGGAGCGCACGAAAGTCGAAGGGCTTCTCGAGCCGCCGGTTCGGCACCTCATCGAGGAATGCGCCGGCGCCAGCCGAAAAGGCTCCGCCGCTGATGAACACGACGCGCTCGGTCAACGCCGGCGCCAGCACCGAGAGCTCGGCATGGAAGGTCATGCCCGTCATCGTGGGCATCATGAGGTCGCACAGGATGATGTCGAACGACTCTCCGGCGACGACGAGGTCGAGCCCGCTCCTGCCGTCATGGACGACCGTGACGTCGTGCTCGCGCGAAAGGACTCGCCGGACCACCTCGGCCACGTTCTCGTCGTCGTCGACGATGAGGACTCGCGCACGGCCGGTGGTTGCCGGGGCATCGATGGTGGTCGGTTCGAGCACCTCGGGTCGGGACTCGGTCGCGGGCGGGAGCGTCATGCGGAAGACGGTGCCCTCGCGGAGCTTGCTCTCGACCTGCAGCTCGCCGCCCAGCTCGCTGACGAGCCCGTGGCAGATCGAGAGGCCGAGCCCCGTTCCGACACCGATCGGCTTGGTCGTGAAGAAGGGATCGAAGATCCGTCCGAGCACCTCCGGAGGGATGCCTGCACCGGTGTCGCGCACTTCGATGACGGCGCGGCCCGTGGCGCTCGTCCTGGTGGACACGCGGATCTCGTTCGCATCGACATTTCCCTCGGGAATCGCCTGCGCGGCGTTCACGAGGAGGTTGATGAAGACCTGGCCGAGGCGCCCTTCGTCCGCGGACACCATGGGCACGGGCCCGTAGTCCTTCACGAGGCGCGCACGATGCCGGATCTCGTTGTGTGCCATCTCGACGGACATGTCGATGGCCGCCGTGACGTCGAGCGTGACGCGGCGCTCCTCGTCGGCACGCGAGAAGATCTTGAGCCCGCGAACGATCTTGCGGACGCTCTCGGCGCCTGTACGCGCATCGTCCGTCATCTCGACGAGGTCGGCGAGCCGACCTGCGGGAATGACGTTGCGTAGCCGCTTCAGATCCTCGCTCACCAGATCGAGGTTCGAGATGACATACGTGAGCGGGTTGTTGATCTCGTGAGCGACGCCGGCTGCGAGCGTGCCGACCGAGGCGAGACGCGTCGATTGTACGAGCTCCATCTGGGCCCGCTTTCGCTCGGTGATGTCGCGCGCGATGAGGAGCGTGCCCTCTTCACCGTCGAGATCGATCCCGTGCTCGGCCACCTCGACCACGGCAAAGCTGCCGTCGACACGCTGCCACGATTCTTCGCGGAGCGCGGGCCGCTTGCCCGACGTCCCGTCCTCGCGCGGCGTGTGACCGGGCAGGATGCGCGAGAGCTCCTTGCCGACGAGGTCCGCCACCGATCCGTGACCGAGTAGCGCCACCAGCGCGGGATTCGCGTATCCGAGTCGATGCTCGTGATAGACGGCAATCGCGTCCGGCACGCTCTCGAGCACGAGTCGAAAGCGGTCGCCGGCTCGGGCCACGCGGCACCGTTCGAGCCGGAGCCTCTCCTCGTATTCGTGCGCCGCGGTGACGTCGGTCAGCGTCAGCAGCACGCGGTCGACGAGGCGCGCATCGTCGAAGAGAGGAACCGCCTCGATGCGGATCCAGCGATGGCTCCCGCCGCGACGCGTCACCTTCATGACGCCGGCGTCGTGCGCTTCACGGGTACGACGGGCGATGCCGGCGGGATAGCGATCGCTCGAGAGCGGAGCGCCGTTCGCGCTGAGCTCGCAGAAATGGCGGAGCCGGTGACCCACGAGGTCTGCCGCCGGCACGCCGAGGATCTCGGCGGCGGTCGGGTTGCAGGCGATGACGTTCGCATCGCAATCCACCGTGATGACGCCGAAGCCGCGGACGGCGAGGAGGCTGGAGAGCAGCTCGCGGTCGTCCTTCGACGCGCGCTCCGTCGGCGCGGGCGTTGGCTCGAGCTGAACGTGCAATCGTAGCGCGCTCACCCGGTGTACCTCGCGACCAGTAGGGTGACGTCGTCATCGAGGGTCGATGACCAGGCGCGGAGCGTCTCGAGCAGCTCGGCTTTGATGCGGTCCGTGGGCTCTGCGTGCAGCAGGTCGAGCATATTGGTCAGGCGGTCGATGCCGAACTCCTCACCAGCCTCGTTTCGCAGCTCGGTCACGCCGTCGGTGTAGAGCAGCATCACGTCGCCGGGACGGAGCTGGAGATCGCTGTCGCAAGTGCCGCGACGGATGTCGCGACGTGCACCGACCCACGTTCCCGGGGTGCCAATCACCTCGCAGCTGCCGCTCTCCGCGCGATGAACGAGGATGTCCTCGTGCGCGCCTGCGAAGACCACGCGTCCGGATCGGTCGTAGCGAAGGAGCGTCAGCGTCGCGTGGTCGTCGCGCATCAGGCGATTGCGAACGTTGTCGAAGAGGACCGCGTTCAAGACGCAGAGCAGCTCGCCCGGTGCCGCGGTGGGGTCGCGCTGGACGAGGCCCGCGACGACCGATTGCATCATGAGCATGATGAGTCCGGCGTCGAGCCCGTGACCGGCGACGTCGCCGATGCCGATCCAGCATCCGTTCTCCACGGGCAGCACGTCGTAGTAGTCGCCGCCGACCTCGGTCGCCGGCACCATCGCGGCCGATACCTCGAGCCCGGGCACGTCGAGCGAGCGCGGAAGGATCGCGGTCTGGATGCGCTGCGCGAGGTCCATCTCGCTCTTGAGCTGGTCCTCCCGTGCCACGACGGCAGCGCCCATCACGTTGAACGCGCGCGTGAGATCACCGATCTCGTCGTTCGCGAGCACCTCGACCCGGGCTGACCCGACACCGAGCGCGAGAGAGCTCGCCGCCTCGGAGAGGCGTCGCAATGGGCCGATGACGTAGCGCTTGGCGAGGATGCCGAGGAGCGCGGCGGTGAAGAGCGCGAGGCCGCCGCTCATCCAGAAGAGCCGACGACGGCTCGCGGCGAACGCCTCGTTCTCCTTGGCGAGCGAGAACGTGATGGTGAGCCGTGCTACGGGAATTCCAGCGCGATTCACCACCGTCTGCGTGGCGACGAGCCAATTCGCGGACACCACGGCTCCGTCTACTCCGCTGCGTGCGGGTGCGGTGTTGAGAGGCCCGCCAACGGTCGTCCACTGCGTGACGGGCGCGTCGTTCGCGCCCGTCGACCAGACCGCGGCGCCGACGATGTCCGGGTTCGTGTGAAGGTGATCGAGCTGGGCGGCGACGTCGGCGTCGTCGCCGAAGTCGAGCGCGACACGAAGCTCCGTCGCGAGGAGATCGGTCACCATGAAGGTCGCTGTCGTCTTCGCTTCGATCAGCTTCGTCCGCTCCCTCGCCGATAGATGGACGAAGAGCGCCACCGAGATCAGCAGCAAGACGAGGCTCGTGATCGTGACCACCTTCGTCCCGAGCGAGACGAAGCCCGGCCTCGATTGGTTCGGTGCGGTCATACGTCCACGGCGACGAGGTCGATGGCGAACATCTGGAGCGCGTGGAGGCTGCGGCGCTGCCAGTGGATCGTGGCATTCGAGAGGAAGCGAATCCGGTAGCGAGCGGACGCTTCGACCTCTTCGACGCGCGTGATCCACGTCACGATCTTCTTGAAGCAAGCGGAGTTCATGAACTCGAGCTGGCGGAGATCGACGACGACCTCGGTCGCGCCGGCTGCGAGGGCCCGACCGTGCACGACGCCCAGGGCTTGCCCGAGCTCGTCGACGGCGTTCATGTTGGCGTCGCCGACGAGGCACACGTGTACGGCGGACGGCGCGTCCGAGATCGTGATGGAGAATGCTTCGACCGACGCGAGGCCGTTCACGACCGCGCACCTTCGGGGATGAGCCCGCGTGCGTTGATCTCGACGAGGTCGTCGGTGACGACGAGGTCGAGCGACATTTCGCCTTCGGTTCGAATCCTGGCGAGACCGAGGCCCGAGCCCTGCGGCTGGTGCGCGCTCCGGCGCAGCATCGTGTTGTAGAGGCTGGCGGCGTCGCTGGTGCGCGAGAGCGCTTCGAAGCTGCGCCTCAGAACCGCGATTCGTGCCGGATCCGTGCGGTTTCGGGTGCGCACCGTGACGGCGCCGTTCTCACGGTCGAGGTCCACGTGGAGATACGTCTCTCCGCCGGTCGTGTACTTTGCAGCATTCTCGAGGAGCTCGTGAGTCGCGAGCGCGAGTCGACCTGCGACGTCGGCATCGTCGACGACGCGCGAGTAGAACTCCGAGACGAAGCGGCGAACGATCGTGATGAGCGCCACGCTCGGGCGAAAGACCAGCTCGAAGGAGGGCGTGGACGGCATCGGTGATATCGACGGGGCGTCCGCGGTGCCGTTCGAGGCAAGGTTCGTTTCTTGAGCCATACGTCCCCTACGACCCTGCCGTCGCAGCGTTAAGGCGTGACGAGGGCTGAAGTCGCGGCGCGCGGTGCCGTGAGGACCCTTGCGGCACCAGGTTTGGCGCCCGGATGGAGGCGTCGTGGCTCGAATCTTGGTGGTCGGATCGGATCCGTGGCGCGCTGACGTGGCCGTGTCGCTTCGTGCGGCCGGTCATGAGGTCGTGTCGGCATCCGATGCGTTCGACGCCACGGAGACGGCGCTGGCCACACCCACGGCCGCGATCGTCACGCAGAGGACGTTGATCGGTGCCTCCGGCTTCCAGCTGTGTCGCCTGGTGCACGCGGAGCGGCCTTTGCGCGCCGTTCCCGTCATCGTCATGAGCAGCGAAGGCGATGTCGGCGCCGGCTTCCAGGCGCGAGCCGCGGGCGCTGCCGCCCACGTCGTCGATATCGAGCAGCTCATGCATGTGCTTCCCGGTGTCCTTGCACGAGCCGAGGTCGAGACGACGTCGAAGCGCGTCGATCCGGAGCTGCTCGCGAGCCGATTGTCGATCGTCCTCGACCGCGCGCTCCTCGACGCCGAGATCGCCGCCGACGTGCGTGCGCTCGCCACCGTCGACAGCCTGGAGAGGATGTTCGAGGGGCTCGTCGAGCTCGCGTCGCAGGTCCTGCCGTATGCGTGGCTCGGTCTCGTGGTGAGCGGCGAGACGCCGTCGTTCCGGCTGCAGGCAGCGGAGGGAGACGAGACCGCCGAAGCGGAGGCGCGTGAGGCGCTCGGCCTGGACGCGGATACTCCCTGCATCGACGCGCGCCACACGGCGCCGCGCGGGACCTCCACCCCGCGCGCACGCCATGCCACCGAGGTCCCGATCTTCTTCGGCGACTGCCAGGTGGGCCAGCTCGCCGTCATGCTTCCGCCGGCGACGAGCGGCGACGTCAAGCGAGCGGTGGGGCTCATCGCGTACGAGCTCGGCGGCGCGCTCAAGATCATGTCGCTCCTCGAGCAAGTGCAACGGCAAGCCGCGACCGACGCGCTCACGGGGCTGCTGAATCGAAGGGCATTCCTCGACCTCGTGGGCCGTGAGCAGGCGCGCGCGGCGCGCTACGGAACGCCCACCTCCTTCCTCGTGATCGACATCGATCACTTCAAGAACGTCAACGACCTTCACGGCCATCCCGCGGGTGACGCCGTCCTGCGCGGCATCGCGCGCACGTTCGAGACCGCGACGCGCACGACGGACATCGTGTGCCGGTGGGGTGGCGAAGAGTTCGTCGTCGCGCTCCCACACACGAACGGCGAAGACGCGCTCCTGGCCGCCGAGCGCATTCGCGCTCGGATCGAGGCCACCGCGCACGAGCTTCCCGGCGGAGGCTCACTGCACGTGACCGCCTCGATC